>JBJTXG010000055.1:0-3110 GCA_046082125.1 Ferruginibacter sp.
GGCTTATCATCATCGGTTTGGCTGCCAATCTGCACCATGGGGCCATATTTACCCATTCGGGCCATAATGGGTTTGCCATCTTCGCTTACACCTAAAACCCGTTCGCCAACGGCGCGCTCCGCTGTTTCCAGTGTGTGGGCAACACCTTGATGGAATGGAGTATAGAAAGAGCGAACCATCTGATTCCAAACCAGTTTTCCTTCTGCAATCTCATCAAACTCTTTTTCCATGCGAGCCGTGAACGAATAGTCCATAACGGTCGAAAAATGCTGATTCAGAAAATCAGTGACTACCAAACCAAGGTCGGTTGGAAATAATTTGGCTTTTTCGGCGCCGGTATTTTCGAGGCGGGTTTCATCTTCAATTGTTTGATTGGCCAGCGTCAGCAAACGAAAGGCGCGTTGAGTGGCTTCTTTATCTTTTTTCTCTACATAGTTTCGTTTGATGATCGTGGAGATGGTTGGGGCATAGGTGCTTGGTCGGCCAATGCCCAACTCTTCGAGTTTTTTTACCAAGGAGGCTTCGGTGTATCGGGCGGCATGTTTGCTAAACCGTTCGGTGGCCGTCATTTTCACGAAGTCCAGTATTTGTCCTTCTTTGAGATTAGGCAGTCGGCCCTCCTGATCGTCTGAATCTTCATCATCGGATCCTTCCAGGTATACCTTCAAAAAGCCATCGAATACTAACACTTCGCCTGTGGCCATTAATATTTCGTGATTGGTACTGATTTCAATCTGGGCGGTTGTTTTTTCAAAAGCGGCGTCGCTCATTTGCGTCGCGATGGTTCGCTTCCAAATCAGTTCGTATAACCGGTTCAGTTCGGGATCACCAACGGAATGTTGATTCATGTAGGTCGGACGAATCGCTTCGTGCGCCTCCTGGGCCGATGCATTTTTATTTTTGTATGTGCGTGGCTGAACATAGTTGTTGCCGTAGCTCGCTGAAATCTCATCGCGAATGGCATGCAAGGCGGTGTCGCTGAGGTTGACACTGTCGGTACGCATGTACGTTATTTTACCACTTTCATATAGTCGTTGAGCCAACATCATGGTTTTGCTCACACCATAACCCAGCTTTCGACTGGCTTCCTGCTGGAGGGTAGACGTAGTAAATGGTGGCGCCGGCGAGCGTTTACCCGGCCGAACCTGAATGGATTTTACGGTATAGGAAGCATTGATGCACTGTTGCAAAAACGCGTAGGCGTCTTCTTTTTCAGCAAATTTTTGTCCCTCGGCTTTGAACGTGACGGTGCGGTTTCCAAGGTCAGATGCATTAAAAAACGCATCGAGTTTGAATTGACCTTCGGCTATAAAGCGGTTGATTTCCCGTTCGCGTTCCGCAATCAATCGTACGGCAACACTTTGCACACGCCCGGCGCTGAGTCCGCCACGCTGACCAATTTTACGCCATAAAACAGGACTTAACTCAAACCCTACAATGCGGTCCACCACTCGGCGGGCTTGCTGGGCATTGACCAGGTTCATGTTGATGGTGCGCGGTTGTTGCACGGCTTTCAGGATGGCCGGTTTGGTGATTTCGTGGAAGACGATTCGTTTGGTGGTATGCGGATCGAGATTGAGTATTTCAGCCAGATGCCAGCTAATGCTTTCTCCTTCCCGGTCCTCATCCGATGCCAGCCACACTTCATCGGCTTTTTTAGCCAGTGACCGGAGCTCATTGACTACTTTCTGTTTTTCGTCGGGAATGATGTAGGTTGGTTGAAAATGGTTATCGATATCGATACCCATATCATTTTTTTCGAGGTCTCGGATGTGGCCGTAACAGCTTTTAACCTGAAAGTCTTTTCCAAGGATTCCCTCTATGGTTTTCGCCTTGGCAGGCGACTCTACGATTAATAAATTCTTTGCCATGCGGTGCAGATAACGTTTAAAAATGTGAAAATCGAGCGGTCATTTTTCACATCTATCAAGTCGCAATATTACTTTAATTTTAAAATATCAACATTTTTTTTAGAAAAAAGCACACTGTTGGAGGAGAGTAGCCAACTTCGTTCAGGCATGCCTGTTAACCGTTATCGTCCATCATAGCCAGCTGTATACTTTGTTGTTTTCGGTCGTGTGCATGAATCCCTTCATGCGGTTGCGTGATTGAATTCAGAAACTTTCATACCTTGTAACCAAACCAGAGATTTTGACGATTTCAATCATTGGAACCGGTAATATTGCATATGTCCTCGGGCAACATCTGCTTGATCACGGTCATGTTATTAAGCAGGTTCTTGGTCGTAACCTGGCGAGCGCCAATGAAGCTTCCCGACACCTAAGAGCGTCACCGGGTTTGTTGGGAGAAAACAAGATCGAGTCATCGGATCTGATAATCATCGCTGTTGCCGATCAGGCGGTGCAAGAAGTTGTGCAGTCTGTTGGTAAAATAAACAGTCCGGTTGTTCACACGGCCGGTTCTTTACCCATGGCTATTTTAGCGCCTATGGCTTCAGACTATGGCGTTTTGTATCCGTTACAGTCGTTGCATAAAAATAATCTTACGCATCAGTCCATTCCGTTTTTGATAGATGCTAATCAGTTTACGTTGCTTAATCAACTAGACGGGTTGGTTCAACAGTTGGGTGGTCGCTCCCGTCAAGCTACTGATGAAGATCGGCTTCGATATCATCTCGCGGCTGTTTGTGTCAATAATCTAACGAACCATATTTTTGATCAGGTACAACGCTATTGTGAATCTACGGCCCTGGATTTTTCGATGCTGCAACCATTGATTGAAGAAACGGCATTGCGTTTACGACTGGGGCCTCCGGGGCAATTTCAAACCGGACCCGCTGTGCGTGGTGATCAAGAAACCCTCCAAAAGCATATCGCCTTACTCAACGACCATCCACACTTGGCTAGCATCTACACATTATTGACAGCCAGTATCCAGGAGCCTCGCCAAACGGATTGACCGCAAACATCGTTTTTTGATTATGAAATAGTGAATGGCCTGATTGAGCCATTAAACGAACATTTGCGAATTAATCGGATTGCCGTAGGTTTGTAACCAATTTTTGAATCATGTACTCGATTTTATTTCGTTTTGAGCAGAAGGGATTGGAGCCTGTAACACTTGATGGCATTGCCCCGGATCAATCGCTG
>JBJTXG010000056.1:0-4148 GCA_046082125.1 Ferruginibacter sp.
TTTTTTAACTGTATCCCCTTCCTGTACGGTCAGCTCCGTAATTTCGCCGCTAATGTCGGGTGTTACTTTCACTTCCACTTCCGGATACACTTTACCGGTGGCATTTACGGTTTCGATGATGGTTCGGGCAGATGCGGTTTCTACAATAACACGCTCTCCTTTTTCTTTTTTGAACACCCCTGCTTTTATGAGGATGAGTGTCAGCACGATCAATACCGCTGAAATAATAAGTACCCATTTGGTCTTTTTTCCCATACGTCCGTTGTTAGAGTTTTAATCCTTTTCCTTTGTAGAATTCCAATACTTTCATCTTGAATACATAGTCCACCTGGTTCAAGCTTCGTTCCAGCCGTGCCCGCAAGAGGTTGTTTTGGGTGGTGATCCAATCATAGGTACTCAGGGCACCAATCTCCAACCGGCGGGTAGCGAAGGCGTAGGCTTTTTCGTTCACCTCAACCGATTTCTCAGCGGCTTGAAAGCGCTGCATAGCGACCAACGCCGCCTGATAGGCCTGGTAAATATCCTGTTTGAGCTTTTGCTCGTCCTGTTGCTGCTGCACCTTCACCGATTGAATAGTAAGCTTGGACCGTTCATAGGCCATGCGGGTGGAACCGCCATTGAGAATGGGAATATTAACCGACAACCCAACCGCTTTACGGAAATTGGTTTCGAGTTGATTAAAAAAAGCCCCCGAGCGAAAATAGCCGGCTACCGATCCATTCGTAAAAACAGGCGCCTGGACATCATACTGCACGCCGTTGGCATCCACGATAAATCCGGTTGGCTGATAGCCGGAAAGGATACGTTCGTACAGCGGTCTCTTTTCAAAAGCAAGATAGCTGGTACCCAAGCTGGCAAAAGCCGATACGGAAGGCTTGCGGGCTGCATTGGCTGATTGAGTAGCATATTCGGCGGCTTTCAACCGGAACTGGTTGACTTGCTGCTGTGGTTGATTTTTTAACGCTTCCTGTAATACATATTCCGGCTGAAGATCCGACATCGACTCTAGCGGAATCATAGACGGATCTGGCTTTTCTGCTTCAAACGGAACAGACGGGTCCAGATTCATCCACTGTTTCAACAACAAAACGGATTGTACTGATGAGCCTTTCGCCGTAATCAGGTTACTGCTGTCTTGCGCGAGCTGGGCTTCTAACTGCGTCGCATTGAGCTCAGGCAATGTTCCAGTCGCTACTCGTTTACGGATTTGCTCCAGTTGTTTCGTTGTTTGAACGATCTGCACCGCCGCAATCTTCACCTGCTCCTCGGCCAGTAAGACCTGTAAAAATGCATTGGCCGTCGAAAGAGCTATGTCATTACGTATCTTATCAACGGAGGCCTGTGAGGCCATCAATTCCCAGGAGGCCGATGTGATGGTCAGCCGCTGGCGGTAGAAATTGAAAATTTCGACACTCGACTGGAGTTGCATGCCTGCCGATAAATAATTTTGGGTAACCCGTACGAAAGTCGTTGGATCCTGGTTGTTACCGCTGTTAAAAGCCATGCTCGTTCCCGCCGAAAGGGTTGGTATCCTCGCCATTTCTTGTTGACGCTTGTTCAGGGCACTGATTTTTGCCTGAATCGCCGTTTGCGCTACTGCCGGATTATTCGCCATGGCGTGTTCAACACAACGCTTCAGATTCCAGGTGTCTTGAGATCGGACAGCAACCGACGTGCAAACGAGATAAAAGATCAGGATAATTCGGCTGTTCATGGGGCAAAATTAGTCGTTTCAGGGCGTTTAACGGGATGAATAACGATAATCAGGGAAGTTTGAGCGGCCAAAACACGGAGGATGTCCGCCATGCCTATTTTTAGCGGGGGTTTTAGCTGATTATAACGTAAAATGCCTTAAGTTTGTTTTCGTTTCGAAATCGTTTAAACTACAGATATGAAAAGAATCGCAGTCCTATTGGGCCTCATGATTAGTATGGGCTTTACCGGCTTCGCCCAAACGTCTACCGGAGCTAAAGAAACCGGCTGGGCGGAAATGAAAAATTTTCACTCGATCATGTCGGTTACCTTTCATGCGGCCGAGGAAGGAAATCTGACTCCATTGAAAACGCGTATTGCTGAATTATACCGCGCTTCGAAAGTATGGTATGCTTCTGAAATACCGTCATCGTACAAAGCAGAAGAAACCAGAGCAACCCTTGAAAAGCTGATGTTGCAATGCCATGAAGTATGGAGAAATGTGGATGACAAGTCCGATGACGCCAAACTCACTGCCCTGATCACCGAAGCACATAACACCTTCCATAAAATAGTGGGTGAGTGTAAAAAATAAAACACCTATTTCTCATTTGATGCAGCCGTCTTTCGAGACGGCTGTTTTTTTTACACAGCCTTCGAATAACTTTTACGCAATCGTTTGCGGGCTTTCTCTATTTTCGTATCGGTTTCGGTTCCCGAGTGTCTCGGGATGAAAAGGGAAGACCGGTGTAAGTCCGGCACTATCCCCGTAGCTGTAAGCTTTATCAAGAACCATCCACAGGCCACTGTGCATAACGGGAAGGCGATGGTTCCAAAGTAAGTCAGAAGACCTGCCAAAACCAATCAACCCTTATTCCGCTTTCGGGTGAAAAGTGGGAAGACGGCAGGATCTGCGTATCCCTCCGTTTTCTTGTTTATTTCCTGGAAGCAGTCACCTTCAAAAACCATGTTATGAACATGAAACCGTTTTTGCTGGCGACTGCTCTGGCAGTCAGCTCAGCGCATGCGCAAACCACCTCCGAACTGGAGGAAGTTATTGTTACGGCCAACCGAACGCCGCAAAAAACCAACCAAACCGGAAAAACAGTTACGATCATTCCCCGATCGGAACTGGAAGCCAACAAAGGACGTACGCTTTCGCAGGTACTGCAAGAACAAGCCGGTATTGTGATCAACGGCTCACTGAACAATCTGGGCTCGGTGCAAACCGTCTATGTTCGGGGCGCCAATTCGGGGAGAGTACTGATCCTGATCGATGGTATTCCTACGGGTGACCCGAGTTACCTCGATAACGGATTCGATCTGAATTTTTTATCGACACTCGATGTGGAGCGCATCGAAATTGCTCGGGGCAATCAATCAACCTTGTATGGCAGCGATGCCATTGCCGGTGTAATCAATATCATCACACGCCGCAGCAAATCAACAAAACCAATTCAAACTAGGACTAGTTTTTCGGGCGGACAATTCGGTACTTTTCGAGGTGACCTCCAAGCCGTCGGACAAACAGGACGCTGGTCGTATCAGGCCGGTGTGAGCAGCCTTCGAAGCAACGGCTTTTCATCATCGACTGACACAACCGAAAAAGGCAATTTCGACAACGACGGGTACGATGGCCGATCAGCCAATGCCTCCCTGCGGTTTCAGGCCACCCATCAACTCATGCTTCATGCCTTTACCCGATATAGCCGTTACAAGAGTGATGTGGATGGCGGTGCTTTTCGGGACGATGCCGACTTCACCATCGACAACCGAATGCAGATCACCGGCGCCGGCTTTCAATTCAATCAGGAGCAGGTTACTCTCACCGGTAATTATCAGTACACCGAAAACAACCGGAACTTTCTGAACGACAGCGGAAGCATCAGCGGTTTTTCAAGTTTTGAAACTGATCGATATGCCAGCAAAGGACAATTCGCTGAATTGTACGCCACGGTTAAATTGAGTAAAACACTCACGCTCTTGCAGGGTGCCGATTATCGCTTTGGTCGTTACAACAGCCAATACCTTTCTGTTAGCTCCTTCGGTCCTTATGAAACGGCGTTCAATGATACCTCGGTTAGCCAGTCTTCGTTGTATGCTTCGTTACTATACGCCAGTAAAAACGAGCGATTGCATTTGGAGCTGGGTGGCCGCTTGAATGTGCACAGCCGGTATGGCAGCAACTACACCTACACGTTTAATCCGAGTTATTCCATCAACAAACAACTCCGCTTTTTTGGCAGTGTGGCTACCGGTTTCAAAGCACCCGGTTTGTATCAGCTGTACTCCGATTTTGGCGCACTGTCGCTTAAACCGGAACAGAGCATCAGTCATGAGGCCGGTATTGAATACCGTAAAAAAGCTATCCGGCAACGCGCGGTATTTTTCTATCGTGAGGTTGAAGATGGTATCGATTTCGACTACACGAATTATGTGTATTTCAACAATCCGCG
>JBJTXG010000057.1:0-3697 GCA_046082125.1 Ferruginibacter sp.
TCCACGGTGCAAAATTAGGGCATTCCCTATCTATACAACATATAACAAAAAAGCCACCCCGAAGGATGGCTCTTTTATAAAAAAGCTAGAGTTATTGTGGCTTTTTAGTTGAGTCACCAGCAGGAGCAGTAGCGCTATCACCAGCAGGAGCAGTAGCGCTATCATTAGTAGGAGTAGTAGTAGTGCTGTCGCCACCGGTTGGAGCTGTAGTTGTTGAATCTCCACCTTCTGTCTTAGGTGCTTCGTCACCACCGCAAGAAACGAGAGCAGCAGCGATAAACGCAATTGCAAAAAACTTTTTCATGATTGTTTTTTTTGGGTTTTTAATGTAATTTGATATTTAATGCCGCAAAGATAGAAAAGTAACCCATATTTTTATTTTTTTTTTTCGAGGGTTACAAAACAGCTTCTTTCAGATAAAATAATAGCAGTGAACGGGAACAAGGACATTGACTTACTTAACAAGCTTGCTCAACGTGATTCTATTGTCATTGAACAGATATACAGGGAAAATTACCCCGTAATCCGTCATATGGTGATTCAGCATCAAGGGATGGAAGAAGATGTTGCCGATGTTTTTCAGGAAGCTATGTACATCCTTTACCAAAAATCAACTGACCCGGACTTTGCGCTGACTTGTCAAATAAAAACGTATTTATATGCTATCTGTAAAAACATTTGGCTTAAAACGTTGACAAAAAGAAGAGGATCGCCTATTCAATATATTGAAAATGAACCCAATATTCAATATTCTGATGATGTAGAGGATCAAATCGAACGTCAAAAGCAATTTGATCAGATGAGCAAAGCGATGGAACAACTAGGAGAACCCTGTAAAAGCCTTTTGGAGTCTTTCTATATCCAAAAAAAACCAATGCATGAAATTGCCATTACGTTCAATTACACGAATGCCGATAATGCAAAAAATCAAAAATACAAATGTCTCATGCGTCTGAAAAAGTTGTTTTTTTCCGACACAGATAAATAATTGTCTCATGAATGACCTACTTTTACTAGAAGCCACCGAGCGTTACCTGAACAATCAAATGAGTTCGGAGGAACGCACCTACTTCATCGATCTTCGAAAAAACAATCCGGATCTGGATGCCCTGGTGTCTGAATATATTTTTTTCCTGGAAACCTGGCAAAAACATACCGATAAGCAATCATTCCAAAAACTGACGGCCAATATCTTCCAACAATCTGTTCGTGATGGTAACTTAGTTATTGAACAAACCCCAGTCCAAAAAGGTGGTATAGTCGTCTTCTGGAATAAACACAAGAAAACCATCGCCGTTGCTGCATCCATCGCTATTCTGGTTTCGCTGATCAGTACTGCCCTGCAAACTATTTTTGATCCGGTTAAACCAAAAAACATTCAACCTTTGATTGAAAAAATCAATCAGCAGGATGCCCGATACCGGTCACTGGAAAACAAACTCGGACAGATCAACCAAGCTAGTGCCGATAGTAAAAAGCCTTTGCCACGGGTTCAGGGTACTTTTCGAGCTACTGGATTCCTCATTGATCCAGCCTCCAAGATCATCATTACCAATGCCCACGTAATCAGCGAAATGAAAAAAAATCTGGTCGTTGAAAACTTAGAAGGCGAACAATTCGAAACACGTGTATTGTACAGCGATGCTAGCCAAGATCTGGCTATTCTTCAAATAACAGATCTAACCTACACCCCACCTGGAAAAAATCTTCCTTTCTGTATTCGAAACCGAAAGGTTGATCTGGGAGAATCCGTTTTTGTACTGGGCTATCCCAAAGAGGAAATCGTCTACAACGAAGGATATGTGAGCGCTTGCAACGGCTTCAACTTAGACACCAGCTTCTGTCAACTTAATATACCGGTCAATCATGGCAATAGCGGATCACCGGTACTCACTAAAAACGGCGAGCTGATTGGCATCATTTCCAGCAAACAAAATGATTCCGAAGGTGTCGTGTACGCATCCAAAATATCGAATTTGATCAAATCACTGCGCATCTTATCAGATAATAATACTTTACCGGCATTGAGCATACCCTCGAAAAGCACGATGGGACGTATGGATAAAACTATTCAGATCAAGAAAACAAGCGAGTATGTCTTTTTGATAACCGGCAATTAATCCACGTTAGTATCTCGTTTTATTCCAAGGAAAGTGGACACCTGTTAGCTCCACAATGAATCCGGATATTGTTTGTTGGCGGTCATACGTTTTAAGGACTCAATGACAGCCGGTGCATCTTCTTTATACGTGACTCCAAACCACGTTGCATCTGTTTGAATGACCTTGATTTTATTTTCCATCTCTGAAATGAATGAATCAGCCACTATCGGAATAAAAAATTCTGATTTCAATTCTGTACCCTGTTTCTCTAAAAACAGGCGAAATAATTCGGTCGCCCTGCTGAAATATGAAGGATGAAAGCACCAGAAATTCATGGAGACACTCCGGTCTTCTGCCAGCGGGAACAACTGTTCATTCTCTTCATATACAATGTCACCATCCTTTTTGAAAATCTTTGTTCGCTCATTGATGGATGTCAACGATCCGGCCTCATCAACTTCACACACACCACGACTAACCGAGCCAAACGGACTTAATGTATTCCCTAGACGGTATCCGATAATCGCATACGTGTTTGAATTACATGTTTGGTTTAAAAAGAAAGTTGCCTGCTCAAACGCCGCCTGCCCGTAAAAGTCATCGGCATTGATAACCGCGAATGGTTCATGAATAACCGACTGGCCACACAGGATAGCATGTGCGGTACCCCAGGGTTTAACCCTTGATTCTGGGACCGGAATATGAACGTACGAGTCGAGCTCCTGATAGACAAATACACATTCAATTTTAGTTGCCCATTTTTGCAGGATGGCTGTCTCAAAAGAGTGGGCAAAATCCTTACGAATAACAAATACTGCTTTTCCAAAACCGGCACGAATAGCATCATAGATGGAGTAATCCATAATGGTTTCCCCCGAGGGTCCAAACCCTTCGGTTTGTTTCATGCTTCCAAAACGACTGGCCATGCCGGCTGCCAAAATTAAAAGTGTTGGTTTCATCATACAGGTTTATAACTTTATGCCATTATGAAAGACTTGGGGCAAGAATTTACAAATCTAGGTAATATTATACCGGAGATCCCCGAAATTTCGGGCTTATTTCGCCCGATACCCATAAACCAGGTGTACGAAAAACCCGCCGTTTTTGTCGCCCGATTTGACCAGATGCACCCGGTCGTTTCCGGTAATAAATGGTTTAAACTGCTGCATTTTATCCGTTTGCTAAAAGAACAGGGGAAAAATACAATCATTACACAGGGGGGGACTTATTCAAATCATCTGCTGGCCACGGCATTTTTGGGTGATCAACTGGGCATTCAAACGATGGGGCTCGTTCGTGGATACGACAACGCCAACTCCTCTGTTACCTTGCAGGAATGTATCTCCATGGGCATGCAACTCATCCCCCTATCCTATCAACAATATCGGAATTTGGACGATTGGGAAGCCTGCCTCCCTTCATCCATTTCCTCCCAAAAAGCTGTTTTCATTCCCGAAGGAGGATTTGATCCGATTGGTGCCGATGGCGCAGGCTCGATGGCGTCTTTTTTCATGCACCTGCACCCAACACATATCGTCGTGCCCGTAGGTACCGCAACCACTTTAGCGGGTCTACTCAAACATACATCCAATGTA
>JBJTXG010000058.1:0-2652 GCA_046082125.1 Ferruginibacter sp.
ATGAAACAAAAACAAAATCGCGGGATACATAGGATACTGTAAATTGATCACCACGCATCAAGTAAGAATTTTTTCGGGTGTTCAGGTCTGCCTTTTCATGAAAGAAGGCCCTCTCGGTAATAACTACCCCATTTGGATTCATTTGAAACACGTTCGCTTTTTTTGCCAACTCCACTTGCATCGCGGTGTTTGCTTGTTCGACATGTTTCTCCTCCAGCTGTTCAATTCGCTGCCTGGCTATTTCCAATTTTTTAGCTTCGATGTCAAGTCGTTCTTTTGCCAGTTGAAGGCTATCTTCTTTTAATCGGTTTTTCATGTCATCGTAGGCCTTATTTTCATTGGAGGAGGAGCTGCAGGCCGCAAGAAATGATAGGATCATGCCGCAAAGCATCATCAAGCGAAAAGCATGGTAAACCATGGTAACTTAATTTTTAAGGTTGATTTTAATTATTTAGTTGATTGATATAGTCGGATGCCCACTTTTTCATCGGTTAAATGCTGGGTGATTTCCGGCAGAATCTCTTTCATACGTTGTAAATCTTTCCCAGAGAAGGACGAATGATTCGAATCGTCGGTTATTGCATTTGGGATTGGAATAATTCGGTAGCCTTGTTCGGCACTAACGTATGTAGGAATAAAGTCGATCTTCCCTGTTTTGATGTCACCGGTACTTCTGTTTTTTATCAGTTGAACCCGTACAATCACGCCATAATCGGTAAAAGGTTTTCGCTGTCCGGATACAAAATTCCCCAGCGAGTAGATTACAAAAACGGGCTTTTGGGGTGTTTGTATTATGTCCGTCGGTTGGATCACATGCGGATGCGAACCGAAAATAAAATCGACACCCAGATTAGCCAGGTAGTTTGCATAGTCTTTTTGTTTTTTGGCCGGCTGTCGTTCATATTCGTTCCCCCAGTGAATGAAAACAGCAATTTTATCAGCGCCTTTTGCTTTTGCACGCTCCACATCGCGTTTCATACGCCCGGAGTCCATCATGCTTACGCAATATTCTCTGCCGGCCGGCAAGGGAATGCCGTTGGTGCTGAAGGTATAGGCCAACGTAGCGATTCGGATGCCTTTTCGTTCGGTTATCAAAACGTTGTTTGTGTCGGTCGCTTCACGGAAGGTGCCGGTGTATTGAAATTGACGAGCTTCGAGTGAGTCGAGTGTGCGGGTTATACCCAAATAGCGACGATCGAGTGAGTGGTTATTGGCGGTGGTAATCACATCAAATCCAGCTGCTTTCAATCCATCGAGGTAGGCGGCGGGTGTATTGAACTGTGGATATCCGGTAAATTTTTCGCTTTCGCCGGCCATAACGGTTTCCAGGTTGGCAAAACTCAGGTCGGCTGTTTGGATATATGGTTTAACACCTTCAAAAACAGGAGCAAAATCATACGTTTCGCCTTTTTTAACGGCATTAAATTGAGTGGAATGACACATTAGGTCTCCTACGACCGCAATGGTAATGGTGTCAAATCCAGTAGCCTTAGTCGCAGACGGAGTAGCATCTGAATGTTGATTATTCAATGCCGACCCGTTGTAGAAAATCACGATAAGCAGAATGGTTGCCAGTATGCTAGCCGCAATACCAATTAGTGTCAGCATTCGTTTGCTGATCATCGGAGATTTTGAAATCGTGTCCATGAAATAGAAAGGTTATAGAATTAATTCAAACGAAGCGTTTGACCGGGCATAAGTTTATTATCAGCCTTGATGATGTTCAGTTTTCTGATCTTTTGGATGGGGATACCTGTTTTTTTGGAAATGACGGTTAGGTTATCGCCGGCAGTGATTGTATAAGATTTGCCGGATTTTTTAGGTGCCGTTGTTTTTGTTTTTTGACCGGTTTTGGGTTGGTTGGTTGGTGTTTTTTTTGCAGCCGGCAGATTTTTTTTGGTCGTTGTGGGGCTGACTTTTGGTGTGGCCGTTTTGGATGTTTTATTCGAAGCTGTTGCGCTTTTTGCTTTTGGGGTAGCTGGTTTAGCCGTCGTTGCTTGGCTGTTAGTGGACTTTTTTGTGTTGATTGGTTTCTTAAGTGTATTGGTATTGGCAGCCGGTTTGTTGGCCGGGGTAGGGTTTGTGGTTGGTTTGGCGGCGGTTGTTACGGACGTTGGCTTCGACGGATTATTTGTTGGGTTTTCAGGGGCTGATGTATTGGTTTGTGGGTTCGGCTTGGATGTTAGGGTTGGAGGAGTAGATGTGGTGTTCGTTGTTGCGTCCGGAATGACAGCAGCGGTGTTGGGAGTTGTAACGGCAACCGGTACTGAATTGTTGTCTGTCTGAATGCTATCCGTATTTTCGTTCGCTTTTTGTTTGCGGTCTGCTAAATAACGGTAAGCAGTAAACGATTCGGGTTTGAGAATCAGGGTGTCCAGTTTCAGGGTTTGATTTTTTACATCGATATATAGTTCCGGATCAAATGAAAAATCTTTGTAACGGGTTTCAAAATGCAGGTGTGGACCTTTGGAGTGTCCGGTGTTTCCGCCCAATCCGATTGATTGACCGCTGGTAACAAAAGCATTGGGTTGTACATCAATTTTACTCAAATGGGCATATACGGTTTCCAGTCCGTTCATGTGACGGATGATAACGCAGTTGCCAAA
The DNA here is from genome assembly GCA_046082125.1 of Ferruginibacter sp. Classification (GTDB taxonomy): domain Bacteria; phylum Bacteroidota; class Bacteroidia; order Chitinophagales; family Chitinophagaceae; genus Ferruginibacter. The sequence goes on from JBJTXG010000058.1 coordinate 2,607, forward strand.
TCCGGATTTATTATACTGTGCATATCGGACGATACCATCAAAAGCG
>JBJTXG010000059.1:0-9424 GCA_046082125.1 Ferruginibacter sp.
CGCTGAAAGCATCTAAGCGTGAAACCTTCCTCAAGATGAGTTTACTTTTAAGGGCCGTCAAAGACTATGACGTTGATAGGCTACAGGTGTAAAGGTGGCAACATCAAAGCCGAGTAGTACTAATTGCCCGTTAGCTTTATTTTTTATTTTTTCATTTCGTTTTACAACTTACCAGTATGTTAATTTATTATGGTTGTTTCTAAAGGTTTTCTCGTTTAGAATGTTTAATTGGTTCAATCCCTAAACACTATAAACCCGCTCAACCTTCAAAACATGCCAATTGTCTTATGGTGGTTTTACCGAGGGTGTTCACCTCTTCCCATCCCGAACAGAGAAGTTAAGCCCCTCATGGCCGATGGTACTGCACCACAATGCGGGAGAGTAGGTAGCTGCCATATTTATTCAAGAACCCTGACGTAATCGTCGGGGTTTTTTGTTTTGAGATGTCAAGGTAGTCCACACGTTTTACATAGCGAAAGTCTGGATGCAGACCCGGACGATCAATGGCCGGATTATATAACTATAGTGTCGGAATTTATGCAGACCAAATTGTCTGCACGGCAAACTTGCCTCATAGTGCAGCTTGATCGTTTATTTTGAACGCGAGCTCATTAGAATAATTGGCCTGCCGTATTTTCAATAGTCGGGTATACTCTTCCAAGAACACAACCTATGGATTACGCAACGTAGCCATTAGTTTGAGAAGATCAGCAATGCCGCTTCTGAATTTCCGTTTAAGACAGGTTGTTTTGGAGAATGACGGTTATTCCAGATTAATCCATTTTATTGTTAATGGACTGTTTTTCAGAAGTTGAGAAACCCCTTCTTTTAATCATGATTTCTAAAGGTACAGTCTTTATCAGTTGATCAAAGAATTCCACCCTTTTACGGGACAAAACAATTCTGTTAATCAAAAAAAAGTAGGTTGCGCCCCAATTTCTTGATGTATACTGTTTGTGAAAGGCCCCTTTTTATTTCAGATTATGATAAACCTTTTGAACGTCATCATCTTGTTCGAGGTTGTCAACCAGTTTCAATACGTCATTGGCTTGCTCTTCGGTTAATTCAACCGTGTTGGCCGGTATGCGTGTGAGCTCTGCCGTAATGACTTCAATGCCTTTGTCTTCCAAGGCTTTACTCATATTACCAAATTCAGTGTAGGGCGTACGGATGATAATATGACCTTCACTGTTCTCCCCAATTTCTTCCAAGCCAACGTCAATAAGGTCTAACTCAAGCTCCTCCAGGTTTTGTCCGGTATTTTTTATTTTGAATTCACCCATACGGTTAAAACTGAATGCCACACTGCCACTGGTGCCCAGCGTTCCGCCACCTTTGTTGAAATGCATACGCACATTAGCCACCGTGCGGGTTGGATTATCCGTAGCGGTTTCCACCATCACGGCTACACCATGGGGGGCGTATCCTTCGTAGACCAGTTCATCGTAATCGGTACGGTCTTTTCCCATCGCCCGTTTGATAGCGGCTTCTACCCGGTCTTTAGGCATGTTGCATGCCTTGGCATTGATATAGCAACGTCGTAATGCCGGGTTATTGTCGGGGTCCGGACCACCCTGTTTGACGGCAATGGCAATCTCTTTTCCAATGCGGGTGAAATTCTTGGCCATTTTGTCCCAGCGGGCAAACATGGCACTTTTGCGTACTTCAAATATCCTTCCCATAGGTTCTTTTTAGGGTGAGCAAAGGTAATGAAATGCACGCGTAGCCACAACTCATCGTGGCTCGGATTCGGGTCTTATCTTCGCGGCATGCATACCACCCATTCCTATACAGATTTAGTTCAGTTTACGCAATCGGTGTTTATGGCCATGGGCTGTTCGGAGGTCGACGCCCAAACAGCCACGGACTCGTTGCTCATAGCCGATTTACGCGGGGTAGATAGTCATGGACTGGCCCGACTGATGGGTTATGTGCGTTTATGGGATGTTGGACGTATCAATACAAGTCCTGCGCTGTCAATCATCCATGAAACCCCTTCAACAGCAGTTGTCGACGGCGACAGCGGGTTAGGATTGGTCGTCGCTCCCTATGCCATGAGATTGGCCATAGAGAAAGCGGCAGCAGTGGGTACCGGATGGGTTGCCGTTCAAAATAGCAATCATTTTGGCATTGCCGGCTCGCATGCTATGCTGGCGCTGGAATCCAATATGATTGGTATGGCCATGACCAACGCGTCAGCCCTGGTAGCTCCCACCTTTTCAACAGAACGGTTGCTCGGTACCAATCCGATCGCCGTAGCTATTCCGGCCGGTGAGGAACCGCCCTTCGTAGCTGACTTCGCCACGACCACGGCCGCCAATGGTAAGCTGGAAATCAACCAGCGACTGAATAAACCGGTACCCGATGGGTGGGTGCAAGATGCGCAGGGTCAATCCACAACCGATGCCCATGCCCTGAAATCAGGAGGCGCTTTGTTGCCCCTGGGCAGCGACCGAGAGCACAGCAGTCATAAAGGCTACATGTTGGGATCCATTGTCGATATTTTTTCGGGGGTACTCAGCGGGGCCAATTTTGGGCCCTGGGTGCCGCCATTTCCGGCCTATGTACCCATGCCCGAGCAACGTCCGGGTAAAGGGATTGGCCATTTTTTTGGGGCCATGCGTATCGATGCGTTTCGGCCGGCATCCGCGTTCAAACAACAGATGGATCAATGGATTCGTCGGTTCCGATCTGCCAAAACCACGGCCGAGTCGGATCGGGTTCTGATTCCAGGTGACCTAGAACGAGATATGGAGTCCATTCGGCGTAAGGATGGCATTCATCTTCCGGCATCCGTCATGGCGGATTTAACAACCCTGGGACAACGGTTTGACATTTCATGGCTCTCAAACCCGTTATTTCAGAAGAAAACTTAAAAAAATCCATTAGTAAAACAATAACCAAGCGAGACGCCCGTTATATACACGGTTTTTCATAGGATATTGGATTAATACGGGCTGCGATTTCTATCATGGCCCTTTTTTTATTTATACAAGGTTTGGGAGGTTAGGGAAGTTTCCGAAGTTATCCAGTTGCCGAGTTTGTTCATAAATCACAAATCACAAACTGTTCAAGAGGTTCAATAAGTTCAATAGGTTTGATAGGTTGCCGGAGAAGTCAAGTTGCCGATGTTGATAACAAATCACAAATAGTAATCACAAATCCTATTATTCTTCGTGCCTTAGTGTCTTCATGGCAAGAAAAAGAAATCGTTATTTCAAAAAACATTTCACGCAAGGAACGCTAAGGAGCAAAGACGCAATGACGAATTCAACATTCAAAAGCCTGCCTGCCGTAAGGTTTACGAACCGAAGGTATGCATGGTCAAAAAAAACGAATTACTAATCATCAATTACAAATCACTAATAAAAAACCCCAAACAAGCGAAGCGACCAAACCTGCCTGCCGACAGGCATCAAACAAATAAACGATCAAACTCGCGAGGCGAATAAACCCCAAACACCAAACAATCAAACAACCAAACCATCAAACGAGCGCAGCGACCAAACAATCAATCAAGTTGTTATTAAATAATCAGCATTGCATCTCCATAACTGAAGAAACGGTATTTGTCTTTAATGGCTTTTTTGTAGGCCTCCATCGTGAGGTCGTAGCCGGCGAATGCGCAGGCCAGAATCAACAAGCTGGTTTTGGGGAGATGAAAATTGGTCACTAACGAATCAGCGATATTAAACTCATACGGCGGATGGATGAAATGATTCGTCCAACCCTCCGAGGGCTTCAGCAGTTTTTGTGCAGTATAGGATGTTTCCATGGCGCGCATGGTGGTGGTGCCGATCGCGCAAATCCGACGATTGGTTTCCTTTGCTTTGTTTACAATGGCACAAGCGGTTTCATTCACTTGATAATATTCAGCATCCATCTTATGTTTGCTGAGGTCTTCCACCTCGATTGGACGGAAAGTGCCCAAGCCCGTATGCAAGGTAATCTCGGCGAACCGGATACCCTGAATTTCGAGACGCTTGATTAATTCACGACTGAAATGCATTCCGGCTGTCGGAGCCGCCACAGCACCTTCATGTTTGGCATATACTGTTTGGTAGCGCTCTTTGTCTTCCTCTTCTGGTTTGCGCTTGATGTATTTTGGCAATGGGGTTTCGCCCATGAAATCCAGCATGGCCCGAAATGATTCTTCCGTGCCTTCCCATAAAAATTTGATGGTACGGCCACGACTCGTGGTGTTATCGATCACTTCGGCCACTAGTTCATCATTCTCACCGAAGTACAGTTTGTTACCAACACGAATTTTACGAGCCGGATCCACAATGACATCCCAAAGCCGGTTGGCTTTATTCAGCTCTCGCAGCAAAAACACTTCAATTTTTGCACCGGTCTTTTCTTTTCGACCATACATCCTGGCCGGAAATACCTTGGTATTATTTACAGCAAACACATCTTTGTCGTCGAAATATTCAATGATGTCGGCAAAGGTGCGGTTCTCCATATTGCCAGTAGCACGATTCACCACCATTAGGCGACTTTCTTCTCTTTTTTTAGAAGGATGCTGTGCAATGAGGTTGAGGGGAAGATCGAATCGGAATTGTGAGAGTTTCATGATAAACTGATTTGTAGGTTCTCACATGCCGTTGCCTGAAGAAGGCTGAAAAGTCGAACCAGCCCAAACCGGGGATGGCACATATCATGTTACGGCATGATTTTGAGCGGGCAAAGATACAGTTTAAAAAAACGGAAAACAAGTTTTATTCCCGTTCGGCGAATGAATGTGGCAGACACGCAGCCAGTTGTCGGGTGTACGGATGCTTGGGTCGGAACAAGACCTCATCCGGATGGCCTTGCTCAACGATTTCGCCAGATTGCATGACCAGTAGCCGATCACTGATGTAATGAGCCACCGCCAGATCGTGTGTGATAAAAATGGCCCCAAAATGATGTTTCTGTCTAAGATCAATAATCAAGTTGAGAATCTGTGCCTGTATCCCCGGATCCAGTGCCGAAACACTTTCGTCAAAAACCAACAGGCGTGGTTCGAGCGCCAATGCCCGGGCAATGCTGATTCGCTGTCGCTGGCCGCCGCTGAATGCGTGCGGATATTTGGACTGATCAGGATCATGCAAACCCACCGACTCCAATAGCTCGACTACACGGTTGACGGTTTCAGATGCGGGCGTCAGCGCATGTACTCGGATGGGTTCGCGAATGGCAGCCCCAATTGGTATGGCAGGGTTCAGAGATCCATAAGGGTCCTGAAAGACCATTTGTAATGTACGGACCTCCCTGCGACTCTTCGCAGTGGTTGTTAGACCCGATAGGCAGATCGTACCTGAATCAGGTTCTATTAGTCCGAGTATCGTTTTGGCCAGGGTCGATTTGCCACAACCGCTTTCACCAACGATGCCAACAATTTCGCCGGCTTGCACTTCCAGATTGATATTGTGTATGGCCGATTTTCTTTTTTTCTTTTTGAAAAATCCGGGCTCATCAGCGGGATAGGAAACGGTCAGCGCTTCCACGCTTAGCAGCGGGGTGGTCTCCGGTTCATTCATATTGATTGGCTGCCCGATGGTATCCGTGCGAAAGGAGATCGATTGATCATCCATGGTCGGCAATGGCATGCCCTTACTTGTTGGTGTAGGTCGACAGGCTATGAGTGCTTTGGTATAGGCATGTTGCGGATTCGTCAATACACTATAGGCTGATCCTTGTTCGACCAGTCGACCTTGATACATAACCAATACATCATCGGCAATACCTTGAACCAAGGGCAGGTCGTGGGAAATGAACAATACCGACATACCTCGTTTTTGCTGGAGTCGTTTGATTAACGCCACGATATGTTGCTGAACCAATGCATCCAATGCAGTGGTTGGTTCATCGGCAATCAACAGGTCGGGTTCGCAAGCGATGGCGGCGGCAATCATCACCCGCTGTTTTTGTCCACCACTGATTTCGTGCGGATATTTTTTGAAAAGAGAGGCCGGATCCGGCAAATCAACTTCTTGAAATAAGGCAATTGTTTTTTCACTGGCTTCCCGAAAGCTAAGCGAACAATGGGTGGTCAGTACTTCACAAACTTGTTTGCCGCAGGTCATTAAGGGATTCAGGGCCGTCATGGGTTCCTGAAAAATCATGGCAATGCGGTTACCCCGAATGGATTGTATGACTTTCTCTTCAAGTGTCAAGAGGTTAGGAATGGGGTTATTGCTCTGCAGGGAAATGGAGCCAGTGACCGTGGCCTGTTGGGGCAGCAATCGCATGAACGAAAAGGCGGTCAGGGTTTTTCCGGAACCGCTTTCACCAATCAGCGCGGTGATGGCACCCGGCTTTATCGTGAAATGGAGGTTGTTAACAACCGTTCTCTCGGCGCCATTTTCCTTAAACCGAATACATAGGTTTGCGATTTCCCACATTGAATTCAATTGAACAATACAAGGTACGTCAATTCTCAGCGTACGAGCCAGCGGGTTTCTGTTTTTTCGCTAAAGAAAATAATACCCGACAACACAAACAGGAGCGCACTCAGGCATTCGAAGGCTTGGGTGGTTGTGCAGTAATAAAAATCATCTTTCGCAACTTGCACCGCTTTGCTGTTAGTCATTGGTTGCAGCCCGGCCAGCTGCTCATAGATTCGGTTGGTTTGAAAAGTGCCGCGTGCTTCCGGCGATTGAAAGTGAATGTCCAGGGATGTGGAAGTCTGTCCTCGATCCACGAGTTCATAGCATGAAACGGCTGTATGCAAAGTACCGGTTTGGGGATCTTGAATTAAGGAATCAGCCAGCTGCTCATACAGATGTATTGTCTGGCGGCGGATGCTGCTGTCGGCATCTTGCACTGTTACAAAAATACTATTGGGCACGGTGGGCCTTCCGGGCGGCAGGGCATCGAGGGTCGTTCGGAAACTTACCCAGTTCATTAAAAAAAACAGGCCCAACGCCAGGGGAGGTACAGGCAATCGGAACCAGGTGGTTAATCGATTGATGGCAGGCGAAACCAGCACAAAAAACGGCAACACGAGAAAGTATACCACACAGAATAGGCGGAATAAAAAATTGATCTCCAGCAGGCGATCCCAGCTTTTTTTTTTACGTGTTCCTCTTCACCGGTGTGAAACCATTTCAGGTTGTGAATGTTGGTCTCTCCCTGAATATTTTTTTCTTTGATGGAATCCGGTGTGCTGAATTAAAAAAATTGTTGTCCCCAACTGATTTCCTCTCCGGCGCCAAACAATAGAACAAGTCCCAGTATGAGTAAAACGAACGATCTGGTACGATAACCTATAATCAGAAATAAAATCCCGGATATACTGAAAAAAACGAAGGTGGCCAGTTCAAATAACTGATTCTCCATGCCCAAAACTGCAATGGTTTGTTCGTCCAAAAACAGCTAGATGCCATAACTGCACGCAATAGAAAGAGCTAAGGTGATTAAATACCAGCGATAGAGGGTAATTTGTGATCGTATTTTTTGAAAAAAAAACTGACATGTAGTAACGATTTTCGGCCGCTATGAGCAATTGACAACTGTCAAAAGTAGTAAAAACGCGACAACGAAATGCTACAAATTGTTAAAATCGTAAATGTCGTACGGTTTGTCCGTTGTTGATGAGTTGGTTGAGCGAGTCAATGCCGATTTTCAGGTGCGTCTCTACATAATGTTTGGTGACGAGGGTATCGCTGGCTTCGGTTTTCACGCCTTCGGGATTCATGGGAGAGTCGCTGACCAGTAAGAGCGCGCCGGTTGAAATTTTGTTATAAAAACCAACAGTAAAAATGGTGGCCGTTTCCATATCGATCGCATGAGCCCGTACTTTTTTGAGGTAGTCCTTGAACTGCTCATCGTGCTCCCACACCCGACGGTTGGTCGTGTAACAGACACCGGTCCAATAGTCTTTTTCGTAATCACGGATGGTGGTGGAAATGGCTTTTTGCAGTGCAAACGCGGGTAGGGCGGGTACTTCCGGCGGGAAATAGTCGTTGCTGGTACCTTCACCACGGATCGCCGCGATAGGTAAAATCAAATCCCCGATTTTATTTCGTTGCTTCAATCCGCCGCATTTTCCCAGAAATAGGACCGCTTTGGGATGGATGGCAGTGAGCAAATCCATCACCGTAGCACTGGTTGGACTGCCCATCCCAAAATTGATAATGGTTATATTACCGGCTGTGGCACACTGCATCGGCTTGTCGATGCCTACAATGTCCGTTTGATGCCATTTGGCAAAAAGCTTAACATAATGAGAGAAGTTCGTCAGTAAGATGTACTCTCCGAATTTTTCAAGGGACTGCCCGGTATACCGGGGTAGCCAGTTGCTAACGATATCGTCTTTTGTCTTCATAATTACCTTTCCCGAAGGTACAAAAAAGGCCTGATTCACGTTGGTGAATAAAATTCATCCCGCCTGAACTTTATTTAGGCTTATTTTTAGGAGAGCACGTTGTTGATGTTGGACATTTGCAGCGTATTATTCACTAAAAAACTCGTTTCAATATGAAAAAATGGTTATTGATACCATGCTTGTTCGCGATCTTCATGGGTTGTAAAAAAGTGGAAGACATGCCGTCCACGTCCGATAGTCAACAATCGTATCAACGCACCGAAATTGATCAGTTTATTTTCAAACAACTGCGGGAGAAGGAGGTTTTTGAATGGAGCATGGCACCCACCGTGATGGTCTGGTCAGCGATTGAGCACACGGATCATATATTGTCTATTGGTTATCGATTGGATGGCTCACAGGATATCGACCATCGGTTACACGAAATCAATATTCAAGATGCAGACTGGGTTAGGGTAAAAGAAAGCTTGTTACGCGAAATCCTCCAAATCGAGCAACTCAAAAATCCTTCACTCACGATGAAAGATATTATTCCCTGGGATGAAACGGTATTGCCGGTTATCAATGTCATCGTACGAAACAAAACCACCTTCGATTGGCTTGTCCGTCAACCTCAGGTACGCTACGCCGAGCCGATGTCATACGAACCGTCTGATTGGAATAATACTAAAACACCAGTGCCTAATCCACAGCAGGCGGTCAGTAGCAGCAGTGGTTGCGGCTCGAACAATGCAGAACCCGGACTGGTCAACAATGTGCATTACACGACAATCACGCCTGCCACCAAACAATCCTGGAATCATGCCTACCATAATATTACCAAAGCCTGGTCGAAAAGTACCGGCCGTGGGGTCAAGCTGTTTATCATTGACACGGGCGTCGAATTTGATCAGGAAAACCTGGGCACGGCATTCAATCAGGGCGCATCCTCCGGACGTACCATCGAAAAGATTGTAACCTTACCACGCGAAACCTTTCTGGGTATCCCGGTTGGTTCGGCAGAAACACCCGATGATGGTTGCGGACACGGAACATCCATGGCCGGTGCAGCGGCAGCACCAAGAGGTTCTGATGGGAATACCTGTGGCGTAGCATATAACAGTAACCTGG
>JBJTXG010000060.1:0-8376 GCA_046082125.1 Ferruginibacter sp.
TTGTGGACTGTTTTGGATGTTCAGCGAACAACACAGAGTTCATCCCAGCGGGTAGTAAATCGGTTGCTGCGCATTTCCTGTCGCATCTTCCAATTCTTTTTAGTTCCGGCCGATGCAAATTTGAGCATATCACTCTGCATCCCGCTGTTCACGTTATCAATCACCCGCATGAGTTCGCGCCAGTTGGGCGGCTCCGGCTCTTCAAAGAGATTGTACTGGACCGATTCGCAGGGAACAATATCGGAGAGAATGACGCCGGCCTTGATGTATTTCTTTCCGTCGGTGTAAAGACATTCGGCAAGCTTGGCGGCCTCCGCTGCAATCACGTGTGTGAGTGCGGTTGCCGTTGGAAGTCGTGCATAAGCCGATCGGGAACCAGGCTGATAGCGTTCATACGACTGACGATCGTTGTAGACGACAAATACGCGAATGGATGCGGCTGCCGATTGTTGTCGGCGGAGTTTTTCAGCGGCCCGGGCCGCGTAGGCCGATACGGCTTCGCGCAGCTCAGCGCCTGTATAAACCGGTTTGCCAAACATGCGGGTCGTGGCAATCATCTTTTTGCGGGTAAGCTGATCTTTCATCTCGATGCAGGGAATGCCATTAAGCTCCTTGATCAACCGAACACCAACGACGCCACCCAAATGGGTTCGGGCCCAGTCTTCACGCATGTTGCGCAGATCCCAGGCATTATGGATATTGAACAAGTGGAGTTTTTGTGCTCCGGCCATACCCACACCCCAGAGGTCTTCTACCTTGGTACGTGTAAGCGCCTCATAGATCTGCTGCGGATCCTGCAAAACCAGCACACCCCGTGTACCTTGTTTGTCTTTTTTGGCAAGACGGTTGGCAACCTTCGACAGGGTTTTGGTAGACGCCACCCCAACCGACACCGGAATCCCTGTCCACTGCTCTGTAACCGCCTTCATAAACAACGCGTACTCGTATAGCTGGTCTGAAGGCATCTCCGTAAGATCCAGAAAACATTCATCCACCGAATACACTTCCACATAAGGACAATACACCCGAAGGGTATTCATCACCCGAGTACTCATATCGCCATACAAATGATAGTTGCTTGAAAAAACAGCTACCTCATTTTCTAAAATCTCTTTTTTGTTTTGGTAATACGGACCGGCCATCCGAATGCCCAAGGCCTTGGCTTCATCGGTTCGGGAAACAATGCAACCGTCATTATTACTCAAGACCACAACCGGCCTGTTGCGCAGCGATGGCTTGAACAGGCGTTCACAGGATGCATAAAAACTGTTGCAGTCGACAATCGCTTTCACAATAAAAATATAATTGAACATGAAAAAGCAGGTTTGTTTTGGCTTTTGCAGGTCCCGACTTTACGGTTGGTTCAAAGAAGAATTCAAACCCCCTTGATCACGTAGGTTACCACGCCCCAAATACTGAAATCGGCATACTCACTGATTTCCATCGGGGCCAGTTTCGGTGTTTCCGGAATCAGCCTTACCTTATTGAAACTCCGCTCATAGCGCCGAATCAGCATTTCACCATCCAATACCGCAATGACGATTTTTCCGCTTTGCGGATCGAGGCTTCGGTCTACAATCACAATATCGCCGTGATGGATACAGGCATTGACCATGCTATGTCCCTCAACCCGCATAAAAAAGGTGGCCGGTTTGTTGCGTACCAGTTGTTCATTCAGGTCGATGCCCCGGTCCATATAATCATCGGTTGGCGCTCCAAATCCCGTCGCATCCAGATGGGGCACCTCGTCGGGACGAAACCGTTTACTGCCCCGGTAACCGGACCCATGCACTGTTTGGATGTCCATAAATGTATTTTTTACTAATTTTATTAGCAATATTATACTAAGATTTTTAGTTTTCAAAATGATTTTTATCAGGCGTTATACGGCTGACAGGTTGTTCAGAAAAGCAAGGATAATTCAGGATAATGATGCGGTTCGATGAGTGCCGGCCCGTTCGAATCGACACCCCGTTCCGTAATCCGCCGGGAAATGGGGTGAGCGGCCATATGCTCAGAAGAAAATGGGGTTAGGAAAGAAGAAATCTGGTTGACTGAAAGCGAACTCGACAGCCACTCATGGCAACGATCTGCAGGAATAATAACCGGCATGCGCTGTTTCTGGTTATGTATGCGCGCCAGGAGCGGATTGGCTTCGGTGGTCAGAATAGAAAACGTGGTAACCACCTCCCCTGTTTGTCGATCAGTCCAATGGGCATACAATCCCGCAAAACAAAAAAGCGAATGCTCCTTAAGGTAGATGTAATGCGGATACTTCTTTTTGTTGAACAACATCCACTCAAAAAAACCGGTAGCCGGTACGAGGCAACGGAAATGCTGCGCCGACTTTCTAAACGATGGCTTCTCGAACACCGTTTCTGAACGTGCATTGAGGGTTTTCGCCCGAATAGCCTCCGCCTCGGTGGCTGTTTTGATCCATTCGGGAATAAGTCCCCAATGAACCGGCTGTATACGGGATGGCTGCTCCTGGGTGATAACCGGCATCGACAAAAAGGAGAAACCATCAGCATGATACACCGGCTCCCAGGAAGGCCCGTCCCAAACAACCTGAAACGTTTTTTCCAAAACAGCCCTTGACTGGGTCAGCGAAAAGTGAAAACACATACGAGCGGAAAGGTAAGCCAGGGAAAGGAAAAAGAAAAAGGAAGAACGATGCCGTTATTAGAACAGCGTATACGTTCGATCATCGATTTTCCGTACGCCATCGGGGCCCGTCACCATGATGTCGCTGAACGTAACAACCGTTCCGGGCTGGCATTGCTTCCTCTGATCGGCCAGGGAAGCCAAGCTGTTTCCATTTATTTTTTGGGTAACCGGTGTCGGAAAGTTTGTTCCTGAAAATAACACAGTAGCCGATTGAACCTTGTATCGAAGATCGAAATCGAACTGGATCATTTCAGCACGACAAACTTGTTGAGCAATGAATTCATCGACTGAAAGGATACTATTTCCGGAACCCACTTTAAAGACCGGATCGGGAATACGTTTTACACGAAAATAAACAGACGTAGAAAGTCCATTTGCCGTGATAGTCATGGTAGACTGACCAATGGCTGCAGGTCGTATTATGCGGTGTGTACCGCTGCCACTAACGGTACCGTTGGTCATTTCAACCGTGGTATTACTGAAATCAGCCGGCGAATAAATCGAAACAGGATTATCTATGCCAAGGTATAATACATTCATTCGATCGATGGACACAACGGGTGTATTATTTGTTTGTGCCTGAATCAAAAATGAGCAGAGTAAGAAGGTTATAGCAAAAAGAATCGTTTTCATATTAAATCGTTTTAGCGCTTAAACAATGGGGTTTTATCGACTGGATGCATTGGCCAATCAATATAAAAAAAACGAACGGCCATCAATCGTCCGTATACCATCCGGACCTTGTACTTTTATATTGTCAAATGTTACTGTCGTACCGGGCATACATTCGTTGATTGATTTTTTCAATACAGACAGATTATAACCCGTAAGATTTTGCATTACTACCTCGGGGAAATTTTCGCCCGAAAAATAAACATCGGCAGAAACCACCTCATATCGGCAATCATACTCGAAATTTCCCATATCGACCCGGCAAAAAACCTGACTCTTAAACTCTATCACCGGCATTCTTGTTTTTCCCGAACCAATTTTAAATACCGGATCCGGCAGGTTTTTTACCCGAAAATCATAGCTGGTTTTTTTTCCTTGGATATCAATCGTGATGGTAGTTTTTTGATCGACGGAAGCAGGACGAACAATGCGTTGCGATCCTGATCCGCTGATTGTTCCGTTGGTGATATTGACGGCGGCATTTCGCAAATCATTCGGAGCCCCGATGGTAATCGGATTGTCGATACCATAGTAAAGTACATTCATTTTATCAACAGCCACAACCGATTGTGCAGAAACACAAACAGCGGATATCAACAGGGATAAGATAATGGATAGGCATTTCATATAAAAAGATTTTGAGGTGATGATTATTGGTTGATATGAATCAGGTAATTCAACAATGCCTGGTTTGTTTTGGAAAAACGCGATTTCGCCTGATCAGATAAGTAAGCGGCATAATATCCGAGTACTATTCCTGTGCTTGTTTGCGCAGGAACCCACGCACCCGGATAAATTAATCCGGATTGAGGCGATGCGGATTTTTTTTCATAAAAGAGTATTACACGTTTTAATTGCATCGTGTTCGGTATTACTTTCTCTGTTCGCATCTGACCATCTTCATCAAACACAGGCACCAGTTGCTCCCTAACACCCATCGATTGCATCGACTCGTTGCCCCATTGATCTTGTTTTATGCCGTACGTTTTTTCTTTCCCTGAAAAGTACATCGGAGCCAGTTCTTTATCGTATCCTTCAAATAATAGTTGAACAGGCTTGTATGATTCGCTGCTTGTATCAACCGACTCTTCAACATACTTATACTTTTGGAGGTCGAACAGGAAAAAACGCCGGTTTTTTCCGTTGACCGTGACATCAAGTATACTATCCGCTATTGGCGCTTTGGGTAGGCCTGATAGCAGTTTTAAAAAGAGTCGTCTGCGTTGATCATTGATTTTTTTCCAATCATCTATCTGAACAAAAAAAATGTGATTAATATGCTCCTGTGCGCCGGTCCAGCTTTTATAAGCAAATCCGATTTTTTGCTCATCCGCTTTCTCATCAGAAAAAACAATATAGGAAGGATCTGGTATCACTTTCCTCATGCCGACCTCATTTCCATTTGAATCGTAGGTATTTACTTGAGTAGCAATTCGATCTACAAATTGGTTTTTGGAACAACGATTTTCAATCCAGTTGTCCGCCGACAAACCAACATCGACTATTGGTTTTGTAGTCTGTTGAATATGTGCTGAAGCATAGTAAGACCAGAACTGAAAATCCTGATATAGATATCGAGTCATATCCTTGTAATCTATCTGTTCCTGTCGTTGCGTGAATCCGAGTTGGGTACAAAAGAGAAAAAGCACTAGCATACTGTTTTTCATACGATTTGATTTAGGTGAAGAATGGAGGTAGGGAAACGGATTCGTAAAACGAATATGCCACTATCCTAGGAATGTAAACTGTTAATTCACGACGCTTTTCAGAAAATAACGTGATATCCACTTTTTTTAACAGCCGTATTAACAACGTATCATTCGTTACTCGCCGTTTATGATTTAGTAAGGTAATAACAAAGCACTTGCCTCCCACAAGTGCTTTAACATCCTTTATTCGGGTTTGATGACGCTGTTATTTTTTCAGCGCCAGAATGGAAAAATCATCCTCATCCTGTTCGATGGTATTGGTTAGTGTACCTAGCGCATCGATATGCATCTCAACCACATCTCCGGGCTGTAGCCATTGTTCTTTATATTCAGGATCATGTAATTTTCCGGTGCCATTCAATTCAAGAAAACAACCGGTACCCACTGTACCGCTGCCAATCACATCCCCTGGATATAGTTGGACGCCATAACTGCATCGTTCAATGATTTCGGCAAAGGTCCAATCCATATCACCCAGATTTCCGGCGCTGACTTGCACCCCATTCACGGAACAGGTCATGTTAAGGTTCCAGTTTTTACCGGTATGTCCCGGTTTGGGTGCGATTTCAAAATCGGTCAATTCATCCAGGGTTACGAGCATGGGTCCGATAACGGTGGCAAAATCTTTTCCTTTGGCGGGTCCCAGATTGAGGAGCATTTCTTCCATTTGCAAACGACGGGCGCTCATATCGTTCATAATCATCAGGCCTCCAATATAGTTATCCGCATCAACGGCCCGAATATTTCGTCCGGGACGGCAAACGACAATGGCGGCTTCCAGTTCGAAGTCCAGTTTTTCAAAATGATCCGGCATACATCGAATCGGACCGGGCCCTTGTATGCTGTTGTGGTTCGTGAAATAAAAAATCGGATACTGGTCAAATTCCGGAATCATATCCACTTTCCGGTTTCTGCGGGCCGCGGCCACATGCTGCCGAAACGCATAGCCGTCGCGGCAACTGGTTGGATGAGGAACGGGGGCCAGTAACGATGCATCGGAAAAAGCAATATCAGGTGCCGCAAAAGCCTTTCCCTCTTTTACGCGTTGCTCGGCAGCCAGGGCGATTGGATAAAAATCATCCCAAAAATTCAAAAACATCGACATACTCACCGGTAAACTCGGATGTAGGGCATCCAGGTCGTACAGTTGTCCGTTGACCACCATGGCCAACTGATCTTGATCATCTTTGAGATATGTTACGAGATTCATAGTTTTGTATTCATACAAATGTAGGGAAGGTGCTTTTGTAAAAAAAAGGATTTGATTATTTTTGTTCCTTGAAATCGACTGGATATGGCGTTTCAAAAAATTCATAACAAAGGACAGGCCCGGCTTTTCAAAAACAATGTGCTCGAATTTTTTACCAAGGGACATCCCCTGTTCATCTGGAGCATGTATTTACCCGTATTGATTTTACTCCCCGTTTATGCTCATCAAACCCACGGGTTTTCAACTACCGATGTGGCCTTGCTTTACGTATCAGGTATTTTCTGTTGGACGCTGGTAGAATATTGTTTACATCGATTTGCGTTTCATCATCATCCCACATCCAACCTGGGTAAAAAACTGAATTACCTGATTCACGGCAACCATCATGAATATCCGCGCGACAAACAACGACTTTTTATGCCACCATTGCCCAGCCTACTGATTGCGTCTTGTTTTTTGGGGGTGTACTACGCAATACTTGGATCAATGGCATACGCTTTCTTTCCTGGATTCATGTTAGGTTATTTATTGTACGGCAGCATGCATTATGCCATTCATACCTGGAATCCCCCCTTTAAATGGATGAAGCCCCTTTGGCGTAATCATCATTTACATCACTATAAAGACGGCGACAAAGGATTTGGGGTGAGCAGCACATTATGGGACCGTGTTTTTGGAACCATGTTCGACCTAAAAAAAGAAAAAGAAGATCCTGACAAGGTGAAGGACCTGATGTTTTAGCGGCCGGTTTTCGTTTGATTTACCAGGCCTCGGCCGGATCAATGCTTGTCTGCTGCTCCGACCAGGATGTCCGAAACGCTATTTTTTGCAGCTGCCTTTCAATGATCAGCTTGGCGATTAACTGGCCAGCATCGTCATTCGGATGATCCCTTAATAATCTTTTCAGTTTTTCCTCGTGTACATCCAATCGATATAAAAACCGAATGAGTCGTTCGAAATCGGTATCAATCCAATGGCGGATCAATTCCGACAATTCATTGACAAAATCGGCCTCTTGCAAACGAATCACTTCTGTTTCCCTGAAAATCTGTTCCGGAAAAAATTCCGTCTGATGTGAAGGATGTAACATGTTTCAAGGTACCTCTTTTTAAAAAATCAATTATCATGTATTAATCATTCCAATCAATGACTAACACCGTAACATGGCATTGAAAAGGCATACTATGGATTCATTTATGAAGCAGAACATCTCCAATTATACCAATAATGATGGCAATCATGATAAACGAAAGCACTCCCAACAAGTAGGCGAAGAAGGCTTTCACATAGTGAACAACCTTACCATTGGAAGAAAAAAACTGACCAATAGACCAGGTACAGTATCCAAAGCCGATAACTATCTCAAGCATACTTAGGTTTACCTGTGTCAACACTTGAATAACGCCAATGACAGTGTAAACAATCATACCCATACCCATGACGAAACAGAGTAAAATGAGAATTTCATATATATTATCCCCCTGTTTTCTAAAAAATAAACTGGCCCATAGTGCAATGAAAACAGCTATAATCAGATTAGAGTACCCATAATGTTCCTGTATCCAATTTACGATGGTTACGGTAACTTTTAATTTAGAAATATCCATCGACTCTTCCATCAACTTTTCCTCGATATGAAAAAGATTATTGAAAATCGTAAACACCAAGGATGTCATAAAAAGAAATACCAATGGTTTTACCAAGCGACTTCTATCTTCTTTCAGGAAGTGCCTTACATTCTTACCCGGATTGGTTATCATTTCCTTAATGGTGAATAGTATTCCTTTTTCGAAGTGCAATACATGTATGATTTCATGCAGGATGTAGTGTCCGTCAATTCGTTTAAGTACTGCGGGATGACCACAGTTTGGACAAAAATGTTGACCAATTTCGGTTTGGCATTTTTTACAAATCATGATTCGAAAGATTGATTAAACATCAATTAATATGGAAAAGTTACTTACTTTAATTTTTCTTCCTCCGATTTTGTCCACCACTTCGTACAGAAACCGGGTATTTCATTCGATAGCGCAGTACCAATCCGTTTCCACCCGTTCCTGTGTCTTTCTGATTTTTTTATGCCACCAGCAAGTCTATAGCAAGTCCAATAATATTAAC
>JBJTXG010000061.1:0-5355 GCA_046082125.1 Ferruginibacter sp.
CGAAGCGCTTCAGGTCATCAGTGCCGTATTGCTTACCAGGGAAGAAATAGTGATGCACAACATTCCCGACATCATCGATGTCAATCTCCTGATCGAATTGTTGCAGGAAATGAATGTAACGGTTCGTCGGATTGACCGAAACACCTGTTCGTTCAAAGCCGATGCCGTGGATGAGGACTACCTGCAGAGTGCCGCCTTCCGAACAAAAAGCGGTCGACTGCGTGGATCGGTTATGCTCACCGGACCATTACTCGCTCGTTTTGGGCAAGCTTCATTGCCAAAACCCGGCGGCGACAAAATAGGAAGACGCAAACTCGACACCCATATCATTGGTTTTCAAAAACTGGGAGCTCAGTATACCTACAATGAAGAGCTGATGTGTTTTCAACTGCATGCGCCAGCTCTCAAGGGAACCTACATGCTGCTGGATGAACCCAGCGTAACCGGCACGGCCAATATCATTATGGCGGCGGTGATGGCCGAGGGTACGACAACCATTTACAATGCCGCCTGTGAACCCTACCTCCAACAACTCTGTGCCATGCTCAACCGCATGGGTGCCAATATCAGCGGTACTGGTAGTAACCTGCTGTCCATTGAAGGAGTGTCCACGCTGACCGGAACCACCCATACCCTCTTACCGGATATGATCGAAGTGGGCAGTTTTATCGGATTGGCCGCCATGACGAAAAGCAGTCTGACCATCGAACAAGCCGGTGTGGCCGCATTGGGTATCATCCCGGAAAAATTCCAGCAACTGGGCATCGCGTTAGAAATACAGGGAGACCATATTCATGTACCGGCCCAAGATCATTATGAGATCCAATCCTACATCGACGGAGGCATCCTGACCATGTACGATCATCCATGGCCCGGACTGACGCCGGATTTGCTCAGCATTTTACTGGTAACCGCCATCCAGGCTAAAGGCAGCGTGCTGATTCATCAGAAAATGTTTGAAAGCCGTTTGTTTTTTGTAGACAAATTGATTGAAATGGGCGCGCAGGTTATTCTCTGTGATCCCCACCGGGCGGTGGTGGTTGGTTTGGAACGAAAAAAACCGCTCCGGGGTATCACCATGAGTTCGCCGGATATTCGGGCCGGTGTGGCCCTGCTCATTGCTGCCTTGAGTGCTGACGGCAAAAGCCGCATTCAAAATATCGAACAGATAGACCGCGGATACCAGCATATCGATACACGACTGCAAGCACTCGGTGCACACATTACCCGTATGCAAGGCTGATGACGTTTCATGGGTATAAAAAATAAATACCTTTATTCATGGCTGATCAACATCAAAAGATACTCATCATCACGGCTCCATCCGGGGCCGGCAAAACATCCATCACCCATTATTTGCTCAAGCGATTTCCGGAGCTCTGCTTTTCGGTTTCGGCAACAACCCGCGAGGCACGGTCTAACGAACAACATGGCGTTGATTACTATTTTTTAGCCGTCGAAGATTTTCAAGAAAAAATAAAAAACAAAGCATTTGCTGAATGGGAAATGGTTTATGAAGGCAAATACTACGGCACCCTCAAATCGGAGCTGAAGCGTATCTGGGGTATGAACCGCGTGCCTGTGCTCGATATAGATGTGAAAGGAGCGATCCATGTGCAGCAACAATATCCGGTTAACACGCTCAGTGTTTTTATTGATGCACCGTCGATTGATGAATTGCGAAAGCGGCTTGAATCCAGGGGAACCGAAACAGCCGACACCATCCAAACACGCATTAGCAAGGCATCCTACGAAATTGGATTCAAAGAGCATTTCAATAAAATTATCATCAACGACCAGCTCGATGAAGCCTGTGAGCAAGCAGAGGCGATTATGATTGAATTTCTAAACGCATAAGACCATGAGTTTTTTGGAAATACTGGTTTTAGTATCCTCCCTGACTCTGATTGGACTGGTTTCCGTTCTGGAAAGTATTCATGCGTCAACCGATTCACTCCGACTCGAAATTTCGAAAAAAAAAGGAACGCTCTACGGAAAAACATGGAGTGTGTATATGGATAATCCCACGCGGTTTTCCGGTGCGCTGTTGATCGCCTATACGTTTTCACTGGTGGTATATGGCTTCATGATCTGGGACCTGCTTTTGCCCGTATGGAAATACCTTTCATCGTTTATTGCAACCGACAAAATGGTATTTGTGCAAAGCCTTCAATGGATTACACAAACGGCTATGGCTTCGGCTATTATTCTATTCATCCATTACCTGGCTTCATCACTTTACAAAAGTACTATCCGTTCGGTGGATGAAGCCTCCTTTCTGCTGCGCCTATCTGGTTACCTCTATGCCTTTTTTGGCCCGCTGGCTTCGTGGCTGGTCCGTTTGGCTGAATGGATCCTGACCTATGTTTTCAATGTAAAAACAAAACGAAAAAAGGTGGTTTTTGAACAGGAACATGATACCATTTTGCAGCAGTCGATGCGCATTATCAATCAGGAGAATACAGAACTGAATAAAGAAATGTTTGAAAACGCGCTGACACTCACTGATACCCGTATACGAAAATGCATGGTGCCCCGGGGTACTATCCTTGGTTTTTCGGTGAATACACCCATGCTCGACGTAAAACAGCAATTTATTGAAACCAAGCACAGCCGCCTGATTGTGTTTGATGCTGATATTGATAACATTATCGGGTACATCCACGCACTTGATTTACTGAAGCAGGGCAGTCAGGTTGCCGACTTCCTCCACCCTATTCCATCCGTACCGGAAACGATGAAAGTGGGTGAACTCATACACCGATTTCGTAAAGAAGGAAAAAGCATCGCATGGGTCATCGATGAGTTTGGCGGAACGGCCGGTATCGTAACCATGGAAGATATGCTGGAAGAAATTTTCGGCGAAATAGAAGACGAATACGACCAGCCTGAATCAGAACAAGAACAAGCCCTGCCATCAGGCGAATACCTGTTCAGCGGCCAGCTCCGTTTATCGTATCTCAAAGACAAATACAAAATTTCAATTGCAAACAACAGCCATACCCAAACACTCTCCGGATACATCATTGAATATAACAACGAAATTCCCAAAAAAAACGAACGAATCATCATTGACCACTTTGAACTAGAAATACTGAATGTATCGGAAACACGCATTGAACAAGTTAAATTAAAAAAACTCGACGAATAGAACATGCGACTGGGTATCCTTCTGCTGAATCCACATCGGTTTGACCCATCCGACCAACCGCTGATACGTGCATTACATCAACTAGCCATTGAAAATCCGTCACATATCTTTTATTCGTTTCAGTTTTCAAATGCCGCTTATTCTTTCCCCGAGTGTCCAGAAAATATATTAATCGTTTCCCTTGGAATGAAAAAAACGAATCGATTTTTGAGTCGTTTCATTCTTAAAAAAAAATTGCTTAGACTCCTTCAGGAATTTAATATCGATCATATGCTGATCGATGAACCGGCTATTTCCGGTTTAACCTTTCCATCATTGATTTATCTTCATGCGTTACCCGGTGAGGTCATAAGTGCCCGTCAGCAAACGATCTTGTTGGAGGCTAAAAAAATACTGTGTGCCTCCCCTGCCGGATTGACCATGCTTCGGGCCATGCTACCTCCACTCGGAGACACCCTGTTGCACATTCCTCCTGATCTGTTATCCACCCCTTCTCCCATTGAGCAAGGCGAAGACGAAGCCACTGCTCCTTATTGGTTATACCTTGGCTGGCACGATCAACCGGATCCATACCTGATGCTGTTAAAAGCCTTTTCTGTTTTTAAAAAATGGACACACTCCGGCTTGAAGCTCCGATTTCTCTACCCACCCGACGCACTTGGCAACCACTTGCAAACCTACAAATACCGATCCGATGTGTGGTTGCCCGACCAAAACCAGGCAGCACAAACGATTCGTGAACAGGCTTTCGCTTACCTTGATTTTAGTAACGCCGTTTCCATACACCAAGCCGCCTATTTCGCCGTTCGACACCGAAAAGCCCTGCTGGTTCCAACGCATCCGGAGTATGAACAGCTGTATGAAAACGGATTATATTATGCAAGCGACCGCCCCGAACAAATCGGAAAACAGCTGATTCAGATTTATAAAGATGAAACTGCCGTGCATGAAAAAATAGCTTTCTTACAACAACACACTGCAACCTGGAATCATCAATCGCTTGGACAAGCGCTGTTAGACAGCTGAAGGCAATGAATGGTTCTTCAAACACATTACCTTTGCGATATGAAACAATCTACGATTCAAATACGGGTTGACCTGAATGATGATAAAATTCCGGAACACATCTGCTGGCAAGCCAGCGACAGTCATATTCAAGAAGAACAAAAAGCGAAAGCCCTTTGTTTGGCCTTTTGGGACGGCGCCGATCAAACCGCCCTCCGTATTGATCTCTGGACCAACGACATGCGCGTAGATGAAATGGGGGATTTTTATTTTCAGATGATGATGGGTATGGCCGATACCCTTCAACGATCAACCGGACAGGAATCATTATGCGCTGACATGAAAACATTTGCCAAAGCCTTTCAACAACGCTTCCGTAATAACCTGATCACCAACGACGAACTATCACCAAATACATAATTATGTCACTCGAACAACAAATCATGGCTCAATTGAAAGAAGCTATGAAATCAAAAGATGAGGCAGCCCTGCGCGGTTTGCGGGCTATAAAAAGTGAAATCATCAAGGCTAAAACCGAACCCGGTGCTGCTTCCGAACTCGACGCCGCCACCGAAATGAAGATCCTGCAAAAAATGATGAAACAACGAAAAGACTCCTTTGATATTTTTACGCAACAGGGACGTTCGGATCTGGCTGACCGCGAAAAGGAAGAGATGATCATTCTTGAAAAGTTCCTTCCTAAACAATTGTCGGAAGCTGAAATACGAGATGCCGTTCAACAAATCATTATTGAAACAGGTGCCCAATCGGCATCCGATATGGGTAAAGTGATGGGCGTCGCCAGTAAATCACTGGCCGGTAAAGCCGACGGAAAAACAATTAGTCAGGTGGTAAAAGCATTACTTTCACAATAAGTTTGTATGGCTGTTGATCTCATCCTAGTGACTGCTGTGTTCATTGGTTTCCTGTGGGGTTACCAGCGAGGTATCTTAAAAACATTAATGGGGTTTCTTTCTGTCGCTGTTGGCATAATGGTATGCATTCTTCTGTTTCGATTTGGAGGTGATGAGCTATTAACAAACATTGATTTGTCGGAGATGGAACAACTCGCTGTAATACTGAGCTTATCAATGGTCGCAGGATGGCTGATCACGTCGTTGTTTGGATCTCTCCTGAATACCATTGCCGATAAAACCATGTTGGGTGTACCGAATCGGCTAATAGGCGGCCTGTTTTTT
>JBJTXG010000062.1:0-2799 GCA_046082125.1 Ferruginibacter sp.
TGGGAGTGGGACGGCAACCCGGACCCGATGGACGTTCGGATACAGCCATCATAACGGGCAAAGTTGTTACCAATGATTTGCGGGGCAATGATTTGATCATATTGTCCGGCTGCCTGCTCGGCTTGGGCCTGTTTCAGAAAACGTTCATAGGCTTTTTCTTTATTCTCGGCGGGATCCATGTCCACCAGTCGAACTTGATCAATATCCGGATTATGTGTCAGCATCGATTGACAAGACGTGGCCACTGCCCAGGTCAAATGCGCGTGAGGATAATCATGTCGGATCTGACGGGCAACCGTTGTAGCAATCAGGCAATCGCCATTTGAAAAAAGCTGAATCATCAGGATACGCATCGGATTCATGCTGGTTCATTGAGCATTAACTGACATAATTGCTTGAGATTAAGCGAGGGTTTCCAACCCATGGCCAACAAGCTGGATGGCTCGCAGACGAGCATGCGATACTCGGCGTTGAATCCGGTCTGTATAGTCACATGATTTTCCCAGGTCAAGCCCAGGCTTGAAAAACTGAGGTCCAGCCATTCGCAGATAGAATGACCTATTCCCGTGCCAATTACCACTTCGTGTATTCGTTCCTGTTGCATACAAGCCCAGATGCCGTTCACGATATCACCGGCAAATCCCCATTCTTTAATCACCTCCGGATCACCAATGGATAAGGTTTCGTTACTTCCCTGACGAATGCGCTTGGCCGCTTCCACAATTTTCCGACTCATATGTCTTTCTGTGCGCAACGGACTATCATGATTAAATAAATAGCCAACATAAGTTTGCAAACCAAGTCTTCTAAAATAACGGGCCAGATACACGGAATAAATCCGACTGGCTGAGTAAGCGTCGCGTGCCTCGAATGCATGTGTTTCATGAATCGGCTTTCCTTCATTGACAAACTGCAATCCACTCCCGGAAATGAAAATTCGGGCACCTGGACAATGTAAGCGGGCGGCTTCCAGAATATGCAGCGTGCCTGTTGCGATGATTTCATGATTTTCCATCAGCACATCGTGACGGGTAGTGGAATTGGCTGCCAAGTGAAAGATATAATCAGGCTGAAACGTTTTAAATAGGCTTTCGACCGATGGCTGATTGAGTAGCGACGTACCATCGGGTCCGGGTTGCCGTCCCACTCCCAGCACCTCAATGCCTTGGCTTTCCAGCAACGACCGAAGATAGTGACCGTCTTGACCGGCTGCACCAAAAATTACCGCTTTCATGTATGTAGGAGATTGGTGCGAACAAAAATTGTATTCACATATGTGTCTGCATAAATGCTGTATCCTTTTGACAGCACAAAATCGATCATATCGCGGTGTTTCATTGCCTGTTCGGTAGCACCAAACCGAAGGGTTTCAACCACCAATACCGTTGGTTTCCATCGGTCAAAATCCAATGAACGTAAAATATCAAAATCCAGTCCCTCCACATCAATTGAAATCAGATCAGGGGCCTGTTGGAAATTCGACTCGATAATCTGATTGATGTTGCGCAGCGGTATAGAGAGGACTTCGCGGTATGATGTTCCACTTGTCTTCCGCAAAGCGGCTTCCTCGGCGCTGAAGGTATTCCAACCGTCATTATCAAAAACAAAAAAATCGGCCCGATCCTGATCATTCAAACCAATGCCTACATTCAAACAACGGTCTTTAGGGCGATGATTTCTAATTTTATGACAAAGCGTCGGATCCGGCTCCACACAAACGCCACGGTTACCGGCCAGGTAAAAAGCATAGGTATTGTTACCATGAACCGGATCATTGGTACCCACGTCGAGGTATTCAATGGTTTGTTTTCCGATCTGTTTGAACAGGTACATCAGAATGGCATCTTCGCCAACCTGGGCAAACGATGGTCGCGCCTTTGCATCAAAAATATATCTGCAGGCGGTCAGTTTTGATATGATCCGTTGCCAGTTCACGAATAGGTTTATTGTTTATAAATATCCAGCATGGGAATAGGAAAAATAAATCCAGTCCCTTTCTGCAGGGCAGCCGCTTCTCGCTCCACGAACTCCGCTTTGAAATGCCAGGGCAGCACCAGATAGTAATCAGGATTCATGGCCCTACTCTCCTCTTCGGAAATGATCGGAATATCGGTTCCCAAGGTGCGGGCGCCGTATTTATCCGGGTTTCGCTCTGCGGCGTAATCAATGAGCGTATGATCAATTTGGCACCATTGCAAAATGGTGTTCCCTTTGGTGGAAGCGCCATAGATGTGTATACGCTTTCCTTCGGCTTTCAACTTGTTGAGCGTATCTTTTAATTCTTTGCGTTTCGCTTCAATGCGTAGCTGAAAAGAAAGATAGGGCTTATCCGTATCCAGCTCCAGATCGAATTCAGTATGTCTGATTTCATTGATCAGTTTATAATATTCGGGACGATCATGTTTGCTATTGTCCTTGTGTGTGGCATAGCAACGAATGCTACCTCCGTTGATATCATTGAATGAGATGCGGAAGATTTTCATATCGCCCATGGCCAGTATTTTTTCGAGCACGGCCAGGCTGTAGTATTCCAGGTGTTCATGACAAATGGTGTCATAGCTATCCAACTCCAGCATCTTTGGCATGTAACTCATTTCAAACACCCATACGCCTTGTGACGAAAGGAAACGGCTGATGCCTTTGACAAAACTAACCGGATCTTCCAGGTCATAGAACATAGCGATCGACGTGATCACATCCATTTTTTTCCCTTCGAGTAAGCGAAACAGCTTCTCCGATGGAAAAATATCCTGAACGACTGTGGCTTCCTTCACTTCCTGAGCCACATCGCTTGGGTCG
>JBJTXG010000063.1:0-2875 GCA_046082125.1 Ferruginibacter sp.
CCATCACCAATTTCCATGATAAACGCTGGGGAAGAAGGATCCCAGGCTGTATATCCGCGAGCTTCGAATGTTGCGCGGAGGCCCCCATTAGGGAACGAAGAGGCATCAGGTTCCTGTTGAATCAACGCGGCTCCTTCAAATTCCTGGATAGGCGTACCGTCGCTTTTTAACGTGAAGAAGGAATCGTGCTTCTCGGCAGAAAGTCCGGTCAGTGGCTGAAACCAATGGGTAAAATGCGTAACGCCTTTCTCTTCCGCCCAGGCCTTCAGTCCGTTGGCAATGTTGTTGCCCATTGACCGGTCGATTTTTTTTCCGCCTTTGACTGAGGCTACCAGGCTTTTATAAGCCTCATCGGTTAGGTAATGACGAGCTGTTTTTAGGGTAAATACATTCTCGTTGAATATCTGGGTGACTTTTTCGGAAGATTTAACCGTGTAGGCAACCTGATTATTACTTACTGATTTTAATGCCGTAAAGCGTAAAGATTCCATTTTTTTACATATTTGAGCACAAATCAAAGTCAAATTTGGTAAAAAAACAAATTAATTTAAGCGATAGTGGCTAAAAATGGAAAATCAGGCCACAAAAATAAACATATTAATAAAATTAATTTGATAGTTTTTTACGCGTGCTAAGGTGCCAGAGGGGTATCACCAAGAAGGGGAGCAGCACCGATTTATAGCGAATGATGGAGTAATAATTTGGTACAATCCAACCGCTGAGTAAGGCTAATGCAAGAAACAGTCCAATGAGGAAGATCGAAAAGGTTGGTATGCGCGCTCGATTATTGGACATCATTCGTATTGCCGATAGAACAAGCAGCAATAAATAGCTGGTATGCTCGATGGCAAAGAGCCAATCAGCCAATCGAAACTGCATAAAGGCCGGAGGACTACATAACCCATGAAGCATTGCCTGTGGTGCCGTTTGAATGAAAGGAATAACCGAAGGCGTAAGGTCTATTGTTGGTAGCTGGGAGTGCGCCCTTGGCAACGCAGCAAATTCAGTGTGCCGTTGTGCGATCCAATGCATTGGTCCATATCCAAACCACTGATCAAAAAGACAACCAATCACCACCAGACCCAATGTTAATCCGATGGTCCAATAACGACTTTTCCGATACTGATGAAACGTGTATAATCCAAACAGTACGATCAGTAAAATGGCCAGGTAGCTTCGAAAAAGCAACAGTAAAAACAAACCCAACAAAAACAGCATGGCGCGTCGCCACTGGATACGGTCGTGTAGACTAAAATACCCCGTATAGACTACTAATCCAACCCCTATGAAGATGAGCTGGTCTTTATGAACACCCGACGTATAGTACAGCGTGCTAGGTAGCAAAAAGCAAGCAAACTGATTGAACAGTTTGTTTTGTGGATAGAGGTGCGTACTAACGCGGTAAAGTAAACAAGAAGCTGCAAAGCCGCCCATGTTGAGCAATACAGCATTAACGAAATAGGAGTCGTTGGACATCAAATTTACCAGGGAAAGGCCCTTTACCAGTAGATTGTATTTAAGATCATGCCAGAACGAACCAACACCTTGCATAAACCCGCCATACGCATTTTCATAAGGTGAATAAAAAAGATCTCGCCAGTATCCTGTAGGATCACGCAGCAAGGCATGTTTGCTGTCTATCGATTCATTATGCAAAACTACATAGTCGCTGCCCGGGTGATACCGGAAACTGTACCATCCCAAAAAGAAGGCAACAGCAATCCGAACAAGAAAAAACACACTCAAATTTTTTCGAGACGGTAACTGCTTATCAAAATAAACGGAGTGCTGGATACACCAAAGAAACAACATCGGGTACAGGACCAGTAAGAAAGCGGTAAGCATCATGAAAATAAGATGTGGGAAGTTAGTTAAAAATATTGGCGAACAGGAGCGTACTTAGTTTTTTCAATCCGGTACATTTGCGAAAATCACATCAGATATGGAGATCACCGTAGCTACCGCAAAACAACTTCGACTTACAGAAGAAGAGTTTAATCTGATAGGTGCGATCCTGGGTCGAACACCCAACTTCACCGAGCTTTGTGCATTTAGTGGCATGTGGAGCGAGCATTGCAGCTACAAAAATTCTATTCGGTTATTAAAAACATTGCCTCGGGAAGGAGCCCGGATGCTGGTGAAGGCCGGTGAAGAAAATGCGGGACTCATGGATATGGGCGATGGCTATGGAGTGGTGTTCAAAATCGAATCGCATAACCATCCCTCGGCCCTGGAACCATTTCAGGGCGCTGCTACCGGTGTGGGTGGTATTCATCGCGATATTTTTACCATGGGTGCCCGACCAATTGCCGCACTCAATTCGCTGCGGTTCGGTGATCTATCATCGTCCAAAACAAAGCGTCTGCTCGCGGGAGTCGTTCATGGCATTGGCCATTATGGCAATTGTTTTGGCGTTCCTACGGTTGGGGGTGAAATTTATTTTGATCCATGTTATCATACCAATCCGTTGGTGAATGCCATGAGTGTGGGTGTGGTCCATGTGAACGAAACGGTATCGGCTACAGCGCATGGTGTTGGCAATCCGGTATTTTTTGTTGGCTCGGCAACAGGTAAAGACGGCATTGGCGGCGCTTCGTTTGCCAGTGCAGAAATTACAAAAGACAGTGTGGAGGAATTGCCGGCCGTGCAGGTTGGTGATCCGTTTCAAGAAAAAAAATTACTTGAAGCTTGTTTGGAAGTCATACAAACCGGTGCCGTGGTGGGCATGCAGGATATGGGTGCCGCAGGTATCATCTGTTCAACGGCCGAGATGAGCGCCAAAGGACAATCCGGCATGCGAATTGACCTGGACAAAGTACCAACCCGGCAACGTGACATGAAAGCATGGGAACTGTTGCTGAGTGAAAGCCAGGAA
>JBJTXG010000064.1:0-2248 GCA_046082125.1 Ferruginibacter sp.
CCGCTTTTTTTTAAGTTTGATTATCTTGCCAGAAAAAAGAATGTTGCTGAGGTTCTTGCTGAAGTACGGCACGCGATACGGGCAATCTCTCCACGCTCACCTGCGACTGATCAACAAAGGTCAGAAAGACATATTGATCGACCTTGACCTGACCTATCTCAATGAAACATATTGGCAAGCGACGTATGAGCTGCCTGCTGCATTTCAAATCGCTGAAATCAAATATCGATACGCGCTGCGCGAAAACGACAGGGTTGTTGCATTCGATCAGCGGCAAGAACGAACCATCGGCTTGCCCAAAAACCGGCAACAAACGATTCAGTTATTCGACAATTGGCAAGATCAGCACCTGGCCGCCGCCGTACATCATTCCCGTGCATTTACTATTCTCCTTCCCGAAAAAAAAGGTAAAATGGCTAAACCAATAGCCGATGCCCAAACTCTTTTTCGAGTCCAAACGCATCCACTGCCACCGGGCAACAACCTCTGTATCCTGGGTTCTGGCGACTGGCTCGGCGATTGGGATTCAACAAAGCCCGTCTTGCTGCATTGGGACGGACGAGAATGGGTTGGTAAATTATCATTGCCCGCTTCCCTTACGCAGCTTGATTACAAATTTGGTATCTATAACGTCGATCAGCAAAAAGTGATTACGCTTGAATCCGGCGATAATCGAATCCAGACCTTTACGTCGGAGAAAAACGTTCGGTATCAGTGGAATCAGTTTGTGGATTTCAAATCCTTCGCCTGGAAAGGGGCCGGTGTCAATGTGCAATTATCTTCTTTACGGACTTCAAAAAGCTGGGGTGTTGGTGATTTTTCCGACTTGCATGTACTGACCGATTGGTGTGTGGAAGCCGGCATACGGATGATTCAGTTACTGCCTATCAACGATACCACCGCTACGTTTACAAAAAAAGATTCCTATCCATATTCGGCGGTTTCGGCATTTGCTCAACATCCGATTTTCTTGGATGTGCAGGCCGTTGCCAAAAAATACAAATGTAAAATACCGGTTCCGCTGACTAAAGAACGAGCTATCCTTGATCAAGCACCAACCCTGGAATATGAACAAGTGATGAAACTGAAAGAGTCACTCATGCGGTTGGTGTTCAGTCAGCAAATAGACACGTTTCAACAAGAAGACGCGTTTGCCGAATTTTTTAACGATCACAAACATTGGCTGGTTCCCTATGCAGTATTTTGTGTACTGAGAGATCGCCATCAATCGGCCGATTGTTCCACCTGGGAAATAGGGGCAACGTATGCCGAAGAACAAGTTGTTGAATGGATACAACCGGAAGGGCTCTTGTACAAAAAGGTCTGTTACTACTATTTCATTCAGTATCATCTGCATCTGCAGCTGAGCAAGGCCGTGACGCATGCTCATAAAAAAGGAATCATTATAAAAGGCGATCTGCCGATCGGAGTGGGCCGGCATAGTGTCGAAACCTGGATGTATCCAAACCTGTTTCATATGGACAAACAGGCCGGTGCCCCGCCCGATGCATTTACCCGAAAAGGTCAGAACTGGAGTTTTCCAACCTATCATTGGGAGGCCATGCAGTTGGATGGATACGCCTGGTGGCGTCAACGTCTTCAGCACATGAGTCACTACTTTGATGCCACCCGCATCGACCACGTACTGGGCTTTTTCCGGATATGGAGCATCCCCTTGTCTTCGATTGAAGGCATCACCGGTGTATTTGAACCAACGCATCCGATTTCGGAAGAGACATTCCGGCAATCAGGCATTGCATTCGATCAACATCGACTCTGTGATCCTTACATAACGGATGGTGTATTGCAGGATTTGTTTGGGGACGAGGCATCTGTTATACGGCAACATTTTCTGGACGGAAACCGATTCAAGAAAATAAGTAATACCCAAAGGGCCATTGATGCCTATATCACGGCTCATCCTCAGTTGCAGGATTTCCGCCAACGCCTCTTTGATTTGATGACCGATCTGATTCTGATTCCGGATGCACAACAACCAGGCGCCTACCATTTCCGGATCGATATGCAACAGACCGTTTCGTTCAGAAACCTGCCTGCCGATCAGCAACAAGCATTGGATCGTTTATACGTCGACTATTTTTATCATCGGCCCAATGATCTCTGGTATAAAACCGCCCAAGCAAAACTCGATGCCATTCAGCAGTCATCCGATATGATGATTTGTGCCGAAGATCTCGGCATGGTGCCTGATATGGTCGAAGGGGTATTGTACGGCCGTCAGATGCTG
>JBJTXG010000065.1:0-7032 GCA_046082125.1 Ferruginibacter sp.
CAACCGGTTGGTTCATTCGACCAGATCCTGCAAGGACGTGCGCCCGGTATCACAGCGTTGACCGGCAGCGGTGCGCCTGGTAGTCCAACGAATATCATTATTCGTGGTACGGGTTCAATTCAGGGTGGATCTTCACCGTTATATATTGTTGATGGAATTCCGGTGGAAGCCGCCGTTTTCCAAGGATTCAACCCCAACGATTTCGCTTCGATCGACGTGCTCCGTGATGCCTCTTCAACGTCATTGTACGGTTCTCGTGGTTCGGCTGGTGTAATCGTCGTAACTACCAAAAAAGGAGGTGGTGGTAAGATGAAGTTTGGTTACTCCGCTCAAATGGGTGTGAAGTCTAAACCAGAGTTTGCTTTCCGTCCAATGAGCACCACCGAAGTACTGGACGCACAGCGTCGTTTCGGTGTGATCGTGGCGCAGGGTGATGCTACCAGTCCCGTTGCCAATAACGTCAACATACCAGGTTTCTACTATTCATCTTCGAATCCTCGTTATGCCGGTTTGAGTGCTACTCAAAAAGCCGATGCCGATCGTCGCCTGGATTCTATCTCCAAAATCAATTCAAACTGGGCGAATGAAATTTTCCGTAACGGTAATTTCAGCAACCACCAGATCACTCTTTCCGGTGGTACTGGAAAAACGCGCATCTTTAGCAGCCTGGCCATGTACAACGAAGAAGGGATCACCCTTCGTTCAGACATGAAGCGGATCACGTTCCGCAACAATGTGGACTATGCCGATGACAAATTCTCCCTCTCATTAAATTCAAACCTGGGTTACACGAAGCGTAACTTCCAGCAGTCTACTGCCGGAAACAGCTTGGGTAATCCATTCCTGACTGCAGCGGTTACCATTCCTTACGCAAAGGTTCGTAAAGACGACGGATCTTATGCAACCGGTATTGGTACTGCATTTGCCGGAGCCAACCAGTTGGATCTGACCAAATATGACCGGAACTACAATAATCAAGTGAAAGCCACCTTAGGTGCAACCGCCGGTTATAAAATCACAGAAAACCTGACAGCTGGTATCACCACTGGTTTGGATTTCCGTGAGACACAAAACTCGAACTATGGTAGCCGCTTAGCCTTTACACGCCAATCATCTGCCAGCATCACCGGTCGTGCCGGTTTCCAATCAGAAGGCCTCACGCGTTTCTTCCGTGCAACGGTTCGTCCGAACATCACGTACAGAAACCTCTTCAAAGACAAGCATGACGTAGAAGTATCTGCCTTTGGTGAATACATCCGTGAGTACAGCAAATCACTGAACGCAACAGGTTATGGTACCGATCCAAAGCGTCCGAATACTATGGCCGCGATCACACAGGGTAACGCCGTGAACCAATTGTTCGCCGTTATTTCCGGTGGAAAATCAGAAAATGCGTTGTTGTCTGGATTGTTGACAGCTCGTTACACGTATGCCGGTAAATATACCTTCACTGGTTCATACCGTCAGGATGGGTCTTCCAAACTGCCTGTTGACACTCGCTGGCAAGGATTCTACTCTGTAGGTGCCATCTGGGATGCGACCAAAGAAGACTTCATCAAAAACATCAAATTCATCAATACACTTCGTGTGAAGTTGAGTTATGGTGGATCGGGTAACGCGGATAACTTCCCAGGCGGTGACTATCCTTACCAGAATGCGTATACGCAGGGTAACTACTCTGGTTTGAACACCATTTTGGCCAGCTACCCCGGTAATCCTGGTTTGAAATGGGAATCAACCTTCGTAACCAACTTCGGTATCGATTTCGAATTGATGGATCGCCGTATTTATGGTGACATCAACTTGTATGACAAGCGTACCAAAGACTTATTCGTTCGTAAAACCCTGACGGCTCCTGCCGGTTTCGGAAATGGTGCCGCACTGGATATCAACGCGGGTGAATTGGGTAACAAAGGGGTGGAAGTGAGCTTGAATGGCGAACTCGTTCGCAAAAAAGACCTCAGCGTAACCGTATTCGCTAACTTCGGTTACAACAAAAACGAAGTACTGAGCCTCGGTGGTGAGCAACCATACGAAGACGGTACCGAACTGATCAAAGAAGGCTACGCTCTCGGTTCACATTACGAAGTAAAATGGGCCGGTGTGGACGCCGCTACCGGTTTGCCGCTCTACTATGATAAAAACGGAAATGTAACAACCGTATACAGTGCCGACAACCGCGTACAGGAATTCGGAACCTGGGAAGCCCCCTGGAGAGGTGGTTTCGGTGCCAACGCCCGTTTCAAAGGGTTTGACATCTCTATCTTATTCAGCTGGCAGCGTGGTGCTACCAAAGTGGATAACCTCGAATACTTCGTAGAGAATCCGGTAGGCTTCCTCGCCAACGGATACAACCAGTCTTCTGACCTGAACTTCTGGCAAAATCCGGGTGATGTGGTAAGCACGCCTAGTCCGCTTTACAGCACCAACTTCTCTTCTAAACTGATTCACGATGCCTCTTTCCTTCGTTTAAGAGACCTCCGCTTGGGCTACACTGTTCCCAAGAAGAGCATCGACCGAATTAAATTTGTATCAAGCCTGAACTTCTTCGTACAAGGATCCAACCTGTTCATGTGGACAAAATGGAGAGGGTATGATCCTGAAGCGGGTGCTTCTAACATCAACCTGAGTGAGTTCCCGAACCCACGCACGGTTACGGCTGGACTTGATATCAACTTCTAATCAATTAAACGAACGAACATGAAACAAATGAAATATATCACCTTCGCACTTGCTGCCGCCGTTATCGGTTTCAGCAGTTGCACCAAGGATCTGGACCTGCAGCCTACAGATACCTTCAGTGAAGCAAATGCCTTCTTATCTATGGCTGACATTCAATTGGGTGCCAATGAGGTTTATGGCCGCTATGGTACCTATGGCAACAATCTCTACGCTAGTGCACTGATCGCCGATGAGGCTAAACTCGGTGCTGACAATTCTGGTCAGGGCGCGCTGACGTACCGTTACCAGTATGCCTCTGACAACACATCCGGTGGTGATGTGATTGGAGCCTGGGGTGGATACTACCGCGTAATTGACCAGTGCAACCGTGTCATTCCAAAAATTCCAACCGTAACCGCTACACCGGCTGAAGAGCCTCGCCGCAATATCATCAAAGGTCAATTGTTGGCCATGCGCGCGATTTCGCACTTCGGTTTGCTGGAATCTTACTGCAAAAAATGGAATCCATCCGACAATCGCGGTGTGCCCATTATGTTGGCGTCTGATCCGTTGGCTAAACCGGCTCGTAATACACAGGCGCAGGTGATGGCTCAAATTGAATCCGATTTGCTCGAAGCCAAAACATTGCTTCCGTCGGTAACCTCCGCTACGTTTACTGATACCGTTATGAACCGTGTGAACATCGCGGCGTATCAAGCTCGTATCGCCCTGTACAAAGGCGATTATGACAACGCCGTTACGTATGCCACTGAAGTGATTTCTTCCGGTATCCGTCCGTTGGTTTCTGGAGCACAGTTCCAGGCCATTTGGTCAGACGATGTATTTGACGAGGTGCTCTTCCGCATACGCTACGCTACCAGCACAGCGGTGGGTGGCTTATGGACAACCACTGGTGGTCAGGTGTATATTGCACCCTCTGACAAGCTGATAAATGCATACTCAGCGAATGACGTCCGTCTTAGTACGTACATCGGAACCAATGGCAGTGGAAACAAGTATGTAAACAAATATTTTGCTTCTAGTCGTGGTGGTCGTGTGGTTGATCTGAAATGTATCCGTACCGCCGAAATGTTTTTGATTCGTGCCGAAGCCCGTGCTCGTAAATCATCTCCAGATTTAGCCGGTGCTGCTGCTGATCTTAACCTGCTTCGTTCAAATCGTATCAACGGATATGTGAACGAAACATTTGGCAGTGCCACAGTGTTGATTGATGCCATCATGCAAGAGCGGTTTAAAGAACTGGCTTTTGAAGGTGTTCGTTTGTTCGACCTGAAGCGTACGGGTCTGCCTGTACAGCGTCTGTCATCGGATGCCAGTGCGGCATGGCAAAATCTGCCAGCCAACGACTATCGCTTTGTTTTGCCGATTCCAAACACCGAAATGCTGGCTAACCCCAACATGGTACAAAACGATGGTTATTAACTCCTGCAAATCACACAATCAACCAATAAATTGTTTTTTATGAAATACACAAATGCACTGTCACTGTTCGCTGTTGCAGCCATCGCATTGATGCTGGGCAGTTGCGACAAAACAAAACCCTACGATACGGTTGTGGCACCCCCGCAAGCTCACTTTGTAGGCGCTAAAACACAAGTCTATTCTGCTGTGAACAACCCTGTTCCAGTATACAATGTGATTGTAGGTACAACAGACGTATCACAGTCTGATCGTGCGGTTACTTACAAAGTAACTTCTCCGAGTGGCGCTGTTGGTGGAACACACTACACCATTGCTTCCGGAAACACCACCGGAACGGTAACCATTCCGGCCGGTAAAGCCAGAGTTGATATCCCCGTTCAGGCAATTTACAGTGCCTACAGCTCAGGTCGTAAAGACACACTCGTGTTCACATTGGCTGAGCCTTCTTTGAAACCATCCGGATTCCTCGACACGGTTAAACTGGTTATCCGTGGCGCCTGTTTCGAAGGAAACGTTAACCTGAACGCCTTCCTGGGAGTATATGCCAACACCAACGAGTTGTTCGGTACGTCAGCTTATGGACCTTACACGACTACCATTACCACTGTTACTCCAGTTACAGCTACTACCGGTAAAGTAACTGTCGAAAATATCTGGGATAACGGATGGGGTCCTATTACCTTTGATCTGGATTGGACCGATCCGGCTAACCGAATCACTAGCCTGGTACAGCAAGACAATATCGCAGACGGCTCTACCGTGAACCCGCAATATGCCGGCTCATCGGTAACCGTTACCAATCCAAGTGCAACGTCCTTCCCGAATCAGCGCGGTACGTTCTCTATCTGTAATCAAACCTTACAGTTTAAAATGCGGATCTGTTTGCTGCCGCTGGGTTGCTTCAGTTCAACACTGTACACAGTTAATCTGGCCAG
Source organism: Ferruginibacter sp. (assembly GCA_046082125.1). Classification (GTDB taxonomy): domain Bacteria; phylum Bacteroidota; class Bacteroidia; order Chitinophagales; family Chitinophagaceae; genus Ferruginibacter. Next base: position 5,040 of record JBJTXG010000065.1, read on the forward strand.
ATAATATCAAACCAACCAATGATATAAAAAGAGACTGTCTCAAAAGGGCAGTCTCTTTTTTTTATAGGGTCTAATGTGATGTACAAACGTTGGAAAAATCCAGCGTCAACGGAAGAAAGATAATCGACTAATCATTGGCAAAAGAGAAGGATTATCTCGATAAATCACAATGAAATCAGCCTCTGTTGAAAAAAGGATATTCTCCTTTTCTTAGATATAAAGAGAAATTATCAGCGTAAAACTTTTTCTAACGTAGTTTCCAAATCGTCCCCATGTAAACCGGAAGCAATGACATTGCCATTCGGATCAAGTAGCACATTAAAAGGGATATAAGAAAGTCCGTATTTTTTTTGCGCATCAGATTCCCAGCGCCTCAGATCACTGATTTGTTTCCAAACCAGTCCGTCTTCTTCGATGGCATTCACCCAGTCCGTTTTGTCATCGTCTAACGAAACCCCCAGGATTGTAAAATTTTTGTTTTTAAATCGGTTATAAGCTGCCACGACGTTGGGATTTTCAGCACGGCAGGGACCGCACCAACTGGCCCAAAAATCCACCAACACATATTGTCCTTTCAACTGGCTCAGGGAAAAAGACTTGCCGTCGGGATCGTTCATGGTCAGATCGGGCGATCCGTAGGAAACAGGCGCAGCAACCGGCTGATTATTCGATTTCGGCGAGTCAGGTGACTGCGATACAACCACCGTGTCAATAGCTGAACTATTTTTTTGTTCAATGTCCGAACATGCAAAAAAAGGACAAAAGGCGAATGCCAAAAACCAGCGATAAGTATGCATAAGGATCTGTTTGATTACAAATCTAATCAAGTAATGCCTAAGAAAAAACCGGTATTCGGCTCAATCCGGTTTATTGCATGCTGGTCTCTGACCTCAGAGTTCAGTTGTTTTGAGTTGTTTGGGCACACGAATCGTGGCTTCGATGGTTTGGCCCTTACGCTGGTACCGGATTATGTATTCCGACTTTCGGTTTGCCTCCCGAAGCGCTTGACGGGCTTCATCGGTGTTTTTGACCGCCTCGTCGGCAATAGAAATAATCAGATCCCCTTTTTGTAATCCATTGGACGCAGCCAGTGAGCCATCCATTACCTCGAGTACCGTCACACCGCTTTCATCCGGGGTATCCCGAATGGTTAATCCCAGTTTTTGTTTTGAAGTACTGTTTCTGAAAGGGAATCCGGCGCTTGGATCATTTTCGGGATGATCGAACAGATCAGGCATACGAAATGAAAATAGGTTCTCACGATCTTGATCGATTGAAAAACGGGTGATATTGGATTCAACCCGAACACCCAGTGTGGCGTCCGCTTTTTTATTTTTTCGCTTCCGGATATACTTGATTTCGACCACCGAACCGGGTTTTTGTGCCTGGATAATTTTTGAAAGAGAGGCCGGATCGGTAACCGGAAGATCTTGCACCTGGGTGATTACATCGCCCTCCTTGAGTCCGGCTTTTTCAGCGGCGCTGGCTGGTTCAACCGATGTGATTTTTGCGCCTGCCTCGTCGCGCTCCGTTTGTACGCCCAGAAAAGCCAATGAATCTATTTTTTTTGATCCCCATTGTCCGGATCCACTGAACGGAGTTCCATCTAGTAGCCCGTCCATATCCAATGAAAAGAAGTCGCTATTATCCAAAGGCATGTTTCGTTTACGGAAAGAGAAGCCTTCTAAACTGTCTTTATCCACCGCTTTTCCATTTACCCATACCGAATCGCCTATCACCTCAACGGTGATTCGTTTTTCACCATCACCATCCCGCTGTATGATGATTTTTTGCGATCGGACATCCTGTGCCGTGAGTAATGTTGATGGCATGATGCTTATAAACAGTACAAAACAAAGGGCTGTTACAATCAAACGGTTCATGGTTTTTTAGCAAAATTAGTTGCTTTTGGGGTTTTCCAAAACCTGATTTGATTGGGCATGTTGTTTTTTTAATAGGGAGTGCCTTCCTTCCTGTATTTTTGTTGACAATG
>JBJTXG010000066.1:0-2295 GCA_046082125.1 Ferruginibacter sp.
AAATTCAATGCTTTTGAAGAACCAATTTTAATCTGCCGGTTTATCCACCCGGACGCCCCTTGAAAACCAATCCATCAGAAGGCAACTTCTGACATCCAATATCACTGAAAATCCAACTCAATGCCGCTCTTTGAAAGCGGACTGCCTCTTTGACGGAGACAGTCCCGGATAGATTTCATTGTTTGTAAGTCATATGCAACAAAAATTGGTCATACTGGGTGCAGGCGAAAGTGGAGTGGGAGCTGCATTGCTCGGAACACAGAAAGGGTACGATGTCTTTGTATCGGATGCTGGACCGATTGCGCCCCGCTTTAAAAACGAACTGGAGAATGCGTCTGTTCCTTTTGAGGAGTGTGCGCATGATCGCGGTCGACTGTTGCATGCCGATCTCGTGGTAAAAAGCCCGGGTATTCCGGAAAAGGCACCCATCGTGCAGGCGATTCGTCAAGCGGGTATCCCGTTGATCAGTGAAGTGGAATTTGCCTTTCGGTTTGTGGGCGATTCGAAAGTGATTGCCATTACCGGCAGTAACGGGAAGTCAACCACAACCGCACTTACCTATCATCTGTTTCGTACAGCCGGCATCGATTGTGCTATGGTGGGCAATATTGGTTACTCATTCGCCCGGCAGGTTGCCCTCGATCCCAAGCCTTTGTACGTTGCTGAAATCAGTTCATTCCAACTGGATGACATCGAATCATTCAGACCGGACGTGGCCATCCTCACCAATATCACGGAGGATCACCTCGACCGATATAACTATAAAATGGAAAACTATATCCGGAGCAAATTCAGTATTGCCCGCAATCAACGAACGACGGATGTATTTATTTACTGTTATGATGATCCGGTTTCGGCCGAACATATAAACAACTACCCCATTCATTCTAAACGTGTCCCAATCACTATGAACAAAGAACTACCACAAGGTGCGTACCTAACCAATGCCAAAATGTACCTCAAATGGAAAAACGAGGAGGTGGCTATGAGCATTGAAGACTTTGCCATCAAAGGAAAACACAATCAATATAACAGCATGGCAGCGAGTATGGCCGCAACGGCGCTTGACATTCGGAAAGAGAAAATCCGGGAGGCACTTCAAACATTTGAAAGTCTCGAACATCGCATGGAAAAAATTGCTACGGTTAAAGGTGTCGAATTTGTCAACGACAGTAAAGCAACCAATGTTAACAGTACCTGGTATGCCTTGGAAAGTATGACCAAACCCGTTATTCTGATCTTAGGAGGTGTTGATAAAGGCAACGATTATTCGCTGCTGTTGGACCTCGTGGCCGAGAAGGTTAAAGCAATAGTTTGTCTGGGCGTGGATAATCAGAAAATTCATGATGCATTTGGTGATACGATTCCGCTGATCCTTGACACAATGAGTGCACAGGATGCTGTACAGACAGCTTTTCAGGTTGCCAATAAAGGGGAAGTGGTGTTGTTGAGTCCGGCCTGTGCCAGTTTTGACTTGTTTAAAAATTATGAAGACCGGGGAGATCAATTTAAAAAAGCCGTCAAAGAACTCTGAAAAAATAACGCATGAAAAACGTTTTTGGAAACTTCTTCAACCGGAATAAACCGGACCAGTCCACAGAGAGTGGCTCCTTCATGCATATCAGTGAAGTGAGTGATACCCTGGTTAAAAAAACAAGTGGTGATCGGGTAATCTGGGGTATTGTATTGCTTCTTACGCTTGCGAGTCTGCTCCTCATTTACAGTAGCACCGGCTCACTGGCCTATCGCCTGAGTGTTTCCAACGAATCCTATCTGTTTAAGCAAATGGGTCTGATTGTTTTAGGGATGGTTGTCATCTATGGAGCACATCGCATCAACTATACGATTTATGCCCGCATTGCCAAAATCCTGATTTTAATTTCAATACCGCTTTTGATCTATACCTTATTCTTTGGTGTCCAGTTGAACGCGGGCAGCCGGTGGATCAAACTACCGGTGATCAACATGACGTTTCAGACCTCTGATCTTGCTCGGCTTGCCTTGTTCATGTATTTGAGTCTGACGTTAAGCCGTAAGCAAGACGTGATCAAAGATTTCAAAAAAGGCTTTTTACCGGTGATACTGCCGGTGCTTGGGGTTTGTTTGCTGATTGCGCCTGCGAATTTATCAACGGCGATCCTGATTTTCGGAACCAGCATGTTGCTGATGTTTATCGGTCGGGTGGCTGTCCGTCATCTGCTTATGGTCATTGGCATAGCGCTCATCCCACTCGTGCTGTTGATAACCGTGGCGGTTACCACCTACCATCCGGCACCCACATCTTCTGTAACGACC
>JBJTXG010000067.1:0-10305 GCA_046082125.1 Ferruginibacter sp.
ACCGCGGCTTAAAATTTTTAGTAAAGGGAATCGCTTCTTTAGAATGTCTAGTTTTCCGTTGTTCACCCCGAAAAATTCAATGGGATTCACGGAGTCCAGGTTGATGATGGTTTCAGTCAATGGTTAGGATTTTTGAACCGCATGGGTTTTGGGTTAATGAAATAGTGTCTATCCAAATATAGTTTATAGAAACACGCATTACAAAGGTACTTATCAACAGCGCAGCCTTCCTCGTGGATAAGTTAGGAGTATGTGAAATCCGGTTTAAAACGGCCAATCAGTTTGAGATTCAGCAGGCGGGTTGTGAGTCTGTTTGGTAGTACGCAAATAGTGTTTCGTTTATTTTCAACGCAGAAGCATATAAAATAAAATGACAGCAAATGCGATGTGTGCAACTGATGTCATTCTTTATAAATCGCTTCAATTGATTGCGGATTAAAAGCCTGACCCAAGCGGTTGTACATAAAAAAACCGCCAAAAAATCAGCGGTTTATTTTAATTGAACAAAGATGATTACGGTAGTTCTACATCTAATCCCTTCATGGCGTCGTTTATTTGATTTCCGGCATCTTTGGTGGCTTTATTCAGTTCTTCCTTTGTGCCAGAGGCATCCAAGGACTTGTTGAACTCTTCACTTGCCTGATTGATCGTATTATTGAGTTCTCCGCCGGATAATTTATCGAGATTGTCAATTGCTTTTCCATATTCTTCTAACGCTTGATCCATGTTTTCAAGCTCTCCGGCAGCTATCTGAATAGACAAATTGGTGAGGCTGGATAAGGCTTTCTTTTCATTTTCACTTAACGTATTTTGGTAAATCGGCCCCAATTCATCCAGTTGTTTTTTTAAAGTCTCTGCGGCAGCAGTGCTGCCTGATTTTACCAAATCACCATACTGCCTTACGAGACTCTCATAGGCAGTCAATGCTGCTTGACCAGTTAATTGTGTATAAGCATCCACTGAAGTGCCAGCACTAGCTTCGGTATTAACAGTATCAGCAGGTGGAGTATCAGTTCCTTCATTCTTTTCATCCGACCCGCCACCGCAGGAGGATAAAAAAATGACTGTTGAGGTTACGATTCCGAGTAAAAGGGTTCTTTTTTTCATGTGTTTTGTTTTCCCTACTCTGTTTGGCTTTTCGGGATTCGCCCCCGTCAAAAAAGGACAGGAAGTAGATTGTTTTTTTATGAGTTGGTTACAAAATCAAATATAAAAAATAAAGTAAGATCACAGCTCAAAAAAATCATACAGAAATACGAAGCCCATATTGATGTTTTCTGCTACTTGGTAGGATGTTGAGGCCATTCGGTTACGGGTTGATGAAATAACGTGTTTACGAATATACGGTTAGATTTACGCATGACAGCGGCACGTATCAACAACTCGGCTATCATCGTGGATAAGTTAGGAGTATGTGAAATCCGATTTAAAAGCGGCCAATTAATTTGAGATTGAGCAGGCGGGGCGTAAGTCTGTTCGGTAAAGCGAATATGTTATTGGCGTAATCCTTGATCAGTTGATAGGAAATGGTATTGGCTTTATCAATCAGGTTAAATACTTCAAGACTCAACCAGAGGTTGTCCATTTGTCTAAATGGACTATGGCTTCGACGGTTTGCTTTTTCCGGAAGTAATCGCGCACTGAAACCAACATCTACTCGGATATATGGTGAAATGGTCAGTCCGTTTCGGTAGCGGGTGCTACCGGGAATATTGAAGGGCATGTTGCTTCCATAAATGAAATGCAGGTACGCTTTGATGTTTTGGTTGGTGGCCAGGTAGTCCTGAAGGAATAAGCCCACGGTGATCAGTCGGTCTGTTGGTCGACGTAAAAAGCCGATATCCCGTTTTATGCTATCGCGAATAATTGGATCGGTGCTGTTGGGTGTGATCACATCTCCCGCTGCATTCAGGTAGTCGGTATATTGATCATTGTCGATATTTTCCTTTGTTTGCATCAATCCCAGACTGAACCAGCTTTCTGCGTCTTTTAGGAGTTCGGTGTATAATCGAAAATCGATGCCGGTGGCGTAGGCACGTGCGTTATTGGCACCCAAATACCGGATGCGAACGTTGTCAACATCATACGGCACAACGTCTGTCATGTGTTTGTAATAGAATTCGGTGGATAAACGGAATGGCCTATTGCCTGCTCCTTTCCATTGGTGGTCGGCCCCGGCTATCAATTGCCAGCTTTTTTGTGCCCGAATGGACGCATTGATGCCTCCATCAGGGCGGCGGAATTCCCGGTAGAAAGGTGGTTGTACATAGCGCCCAACAGCCGAACGGAATACCCAGTCTTTTTTCCAAACAGGCTTGAGGCTCACTTGCATGCGTGGACTTACCAGCCACTCCTGATTGAGATTGTTTCCATTCCATCGCAATCCGCCTTGGATAGTCCAGATGCGCTTGCTGTTCGATAACCGAATATTGTTTTGGATAAAGCCCTGCATCCGAAAGATGGCTCGTTCGTTTTCTCCGCGCACTGCCGAAAACAAGGAGAGTGTTCCGGGTTGATAGGGCAGGGAATAGCCAGCGGAATCGCGGTATTCGAATTCAGCCACTTCATCACGAATGCGCATCGATTCGGCTTGCACGCCCCATTGGATAAACTGCTTGCCCATAGTATGTTGTCCGCGAATACCGGCGCTGCCAATATCAATAGCCAGTCGGTTACGGGCATATTGCTGATATACACCGGCCCCCAGCGGATTGACGATTTCGCCAAAGGTGCTGCTGGTATTATCAAAATCCCGCTCACCGAACAGATAAGATCCGGCGATATCATAATTCTCCTCTTCCCGGTCAAAATAATGACTGAGTAATAACTTGATGGAATGGTTGTTTTTGATATTATAAGCGAGGGATAATCCATTAATGCCGGATCGATATCGGTCGCGCTCCTGTCCTTCAAAGTAGGTGTCCAGTCCAATGCTGGCTGCATATAACGGCGTGAATACCGATGATGTTTTTTGCGAAAAGGCCGGAAAGAACGTAAATCGTGATCCGGACAAAATACTCAACCACTCAACACTTAACCGGTTCGAAGCCGACCAGGTGATCAGTGATTGAAAATCGGAGGCAGCCGGAATATACGAACCGGATGTGGGCTGACTTCGTAACAGATTGTTATTACTTCGGTTGCGCAATCCCGTTAGGTATGTCCATTTTCCGTTTCGGCTGATGCCGGAAAGGTGGATGCCTTGTTCTAGCGGACTGATTAAGAAACCACCCGAGAAAGTCGTTGGTTTACGGTAACGGATATCGAGCACGCTACTCATCTTGTCGCCGTACTTTGCCTGAAAACCGCCGGTATAAAATTGGATGCTGCGGGTCAGTTCGGGATGTATAAAACTGAGTCCTTCCTGTTGGCCATTACTAACCAGATAGGGGCGGTATACCTCGAAATCATTGATGTAGATTGAGTTTTCGTCGTAATTGCCGCCGCGGACATTGTATTGCGATGACAATTCATTATTGCTGCCTACCAGGGTTTTGATCATGGATTCCACACCGCCGATTGGACTAGGATTCAGTACACTGTTTCTGGGATCGAGGGATATGAGTCCGGTTTCTTCCCGTTGGCGTATACTCGTTAGCGTTATTCGTTCTAGGTCTTGTTTTGCGGATTTTATCGACACATACACAAACGCTTTTTCATCGCGGCTGAGATTGAAGTTTTTCTGGATGGAGGCGTATCCATTTCCCGAGAAAACAAGCGCGAATGCTTTATTCGCCGGTACAATCAATGAGAAAGTGCCGCTGTCGGTTGTGAATGTGCTTTGGGTTTTTCCCAGCATCGTGATGGCGATATTGCTGATGGCCGAATCACGTTCGTCAACAACCTTGCCTTCGATCAGGGCCCGATTGGTTTGGGCATAGGTATGCATACTGCAAAAAAAAAGGACAAAGCATACGGCAGTCCTCATGGAACGATGCTTTTTAATGCGTCGATAGTTTGTACCGGGTTGACTGATTTAAATACCGTATTGCCGGCAACCAACACATCGGCGCCAGCAGCAACAATGGCCGCGGCATTTTCCAGGGTAACACCGCCGTCTATTTCGATTTTTGCAGATGATCCGCTGCGATCAATAAGGGCACGTAATAGTTTGATCTTGGACAGGGAGGAGGGAATAAATTGCTGACCCCCAAATCCCGGATTGACACTCATCACACAAACAAGGTCGACGTCTTCCAAAACACCTTCAATAGCAGAAAGTGGTGTATGCGGATTCAAGGCCACACCCGCTTTCATGCCCAGCTCTTTGATCTGTTGGATATTCCGATGTAGGTGTGTGCAGGCCTCTACATGAACCGTGAGTATATCTGCGCCGGCTTTTTGAAACGCGGCAGCATATCGTTCCGGTTCTTCAATCATCAGGTGAACATCGCAAATTTTTGTTGTGGCAGACCGGATGAATTCAACGATCATGGGCCCGAAACTAATGTTGGGCACAAAACGTCCGTCCATAATGTCCAGATGCAGCCAATCGGCGCGGCTATTCTCTAAAAGCGCACAATCTTGACCAAGGTTCAAGAAATTGGCGGACAACAACGAAGGGGCGATGAGGGGCATCGTTTTTTTACAAATATACTGTAAACGCATATCGGTAAGACCATTCGGTAAGTGACATTAGACTATGGCTGTGGTAGCTGAGCCAGCGCCTCGGTTGCCTCTGCAAAATCGGGATTATAAAGCAGGGCTTTTTGAAAACAAGCGCGGGCTTTTTCTAACTGTTTCGATTCTTGGTATAAATACCCCAGTTCAAGATATCCTTCCGGGAAATTATTATGCAATACCGTGCCTTTCTCGAGACATTGGATTGCTTCCTGTTGCTTACCTAATTGACAAAGTACATACGCTTTCTCAATATACCCATCCAGGATATGTGGATCGAGGTTGAGGCAACGTTCATATGCTTGCAATGCGCCGGTCCAATCCTGCAAACTGGATCGGTACAGACCCTCTGTGAAAATCCGATCAGCTTCTTGTTTCGGATCGCCGTTTTTTCGCAACCAATCAAGCGCTTCGTCGGTTTGTGGATTACCAGACACGGCATATAATGTGCTGAGTTTTTGCATGCCCTCCAGGTCTGTAGAAAAAAAAGCGCGTTTTTCCATTGCACGGATGGCCGCTGTTGTATCGCCGGATTCAAATTCCAGCACGGATAAAATTTCCCACAGCCGAGCATTGGTGCTGTCAGCTTTCAGAAAAAAATTGGCCCACGAGATGGCTCTCGGATATTGATTCAATTCCCGGAATGTTTGAATCAGGTTTTCTTTCAGCATGAGAGAGTCGGGGTATTTTTTTACCGATGCCAGCAATCGTCCGGTGTCACCAGAGGCCGAAAGGCTGTTGGCAGATGTTTCGGCCGATTCACCATTCCCGCAGGATATAAACAAACCTAGCATGATCGAACTTATCGAAAAAAAAATAATCAGGCGCATGGACCAAAGGTACTGAACAGCTGAAAACCATCTTCCATAACGAAGCGTTAAAGCATGTACTTTTGTACGATAAATCAAATCTGCACAAAACCATGTTGACGCGATTGATAGCTACCGCATCGTTTTTTTTACTTTCTTTTCTAAGCTTTGTTCACGGCCAAATTCGGACCGACTCGCTACGATTTGACGGCGAAACCCATTTCAAAAATATACGTCAGCTTACGTTTGGTGGCGATAATGCCGAAGCGTATTTCAGTTACGATGGTCGCTATTTGATTTTTCAGAAAACGCATGTGAAAGAGGATATTCCTTGTGATCAAATCTGGATGGGAAAGATTCCGGAAACACCTGAGGAGCGGTTTGAACCTTATCTGGTTAGTACTGGTACCGGTCGAACAACCTGTGCCTTTTTTTACCCAGATCAGCAACATATATTGTATGCTTCTACACACCTGGGCGGCGATTCATGCCCTCCGGTGCCTGACCGAAAAAAATACGGCAACCGGTATATCTGGCCAATCTATGCATCGTTTGACATCTTCAAAGCCGACCGCAAAGGTAAAAATATCAAACGCTTGACCAAAACGGACGGATATGATGCCGAGGCGACTATTTCACCCAAAGGTGACCGGATGGTATTTACGTCTATGCGTGACGGTGATCTTGAGTTGTATACGATGGATCTGAAAGGTAAAAACGTCAAACGGATTACGCACACACTGGGCTACGATGGCGGCGCCTGGTTCAGTCCGGATGGTTCGACGATACTATGGAGAGCCTCTCGCCCCAAAACGGATGCCGAAGTGGCCGAATACAAAGCCCTACTTTCTGAAAATCTGGTAGCACCCAATCAGATGCAGGTTTGGATTGCCAATGCCGACGGCAGTAACCAACGATTGGTCACGGATTTGCCGCAAGCCAACTGGGCACCTAATTTTACCCCTGACGGAAAAAAAATTATTTTTTGCAGTAACCATGAATACAAACGGGGATTCCCCTTCAACATGTACCTGATCAATCCGGATGGAACCGGGTTGGAAAAAATTTCCCGCGATCAAGGTTTTGATGCATTTCCGATGTTCAGTCCCGACGGCAAAAAAATTGTATTCTGTAGCAACCGGAACAACGGAGGCACCCGCGATACCAATATTTTTATCGCAGATTGGGTCGAGTAAGTTTTACGAAAGCTTCGTTTGAAAACGGGGTGATTGCTCAATGGCATCCATAATATGCATCAGCATATTTTCATGTGAATCATTGAGGTCCAATACCAGCGGATCTTTAATGGTTACTCGGAGTGGCGTACCCCATCGGCGTAGTTTCAGGCCGGTTTTGTCAAAAGCCGTCGAAAATCCATCTAGCACAATCGGTACGACGGTTGGCCTAGACGTTTTGATGGTAACACAGGTACCTTTTCGGCCGGGTGCATAAGGGGTGGTTGTGCCTTGTGGAAACGTGATAACCCAGTTTTTCTCCAGGGCTTTGGCGATCGCCCGGGTTGGTCCCATGTCGAGTCCTTGCAAGCGTTCGCCACTGGTTTCATTCCAGACGCGTTTGACGGTGATGGCGCCTGCCAACGTGAATAGTCGGGCAATCCAGGTTTTTTGCATGGTAGCGGCAGCGGCAACGTAAACAACCGAGGTCTTTGGCCAAAGTAAGTAGAGAGGAAAACCAAGCCCTCGTTTGTGCCCCCATTGTGCCGCACAAAAAATGTGCAGTAGGGATATCACATCTGCAAAATAGGTTTGGTGGTTACAAACAAAGAGTACGTTCTGTTTGGGCAAGCTCGAAAGTTTATCCATTCCGGTAATGTATAATCGGTTGAATAATTGGAGTCCTGGATAGGTCATTAGGCCGATTAACCGGTAGAGTATTCGTTTCTGCCAGGCAGGCGGATCGGTATAAGGAGAGGAGGTTGGTTTTTCCATGTGCTGAAAATTACGACGGATCCCTCAATTGGCACGAAATGAGGTGATTTTCAGCAGGGTTTATTGAATAAAATTTTCTTGTCAACCTGTTAAAAAAGTGTATCTTTCGCCCTGTTTTCTGATCCGGACTTGTCTGGCATCCTTTTCACAATTAAAACTTTTCTATGTATTTCAACATTACACGCAAGGCATTTGGAGGTTTTTTTCTTCAATGCCTGATGTTGTTGGGTTTGGTTTCCCTGCTCAATGGGACGTTGATTGCCCAGCAGTACATCAATGGTAATCTCAGTACAGGAGCTACTACCAGCAATGGTACGGCTGCTCCAGCCGGTTTTACCTGGAGTGAGGTTCAAACCGGTAACACCAATGCCGGATTTGGCGCATCTGTTGCCGCTAACTTAGCACTCGCTGATGATTTTACAGTGCCTGCCGGCACGTGGACTGTGAGTAAATTCACCTTTTTTGCGTATTCAACCAACTATGCTGGAACGACGTCACCATTTAGTGAATTGCGTTTCCGCATTTTCAATACAGATCCTTCCGTAGGATCACCCACACCAATTTTCGGTGATTTGACAACAAATCGTCTCACCGCTTCTTCAACAGCGAGCATGTATCGCATTTTTAACGCTACACCCGGTACTACCCGTCAGATCTGGAAAATGGAAGCCAACGTAACCGGCCTCACATTACCTGCCGGCACCTACTGGATCGAGTGGCAAAACGCAACGGTAACTGGTGTTACCAGCAATTTCACTCCCCCTAGCACTGTCGTTGGAACAACCACGCAAGCTGGGAACAACGCCAAACAACACGACCTGACAGCCAATACATGGACGGCCGTTGTTGACGGAACGACCATTCCAAACAACTTCCAGGATTTTCGTTTTGTGATTGATTACGCAACATCTGCTTGTACTGGCACACCGGCTCCGGGTAATACCGTTGCTTCTGTAACTAGTGCTTGTATCGGCGTTCCGTTCAACCTGGGCATTTCCAACACCGTTACCGGCATCGGTATCTCCTATCAGTGGCAATCGGCTCCTGATAACGGGGGTACTCCCGGTACGTTCACCAATATTAGCGGTGCTACCTCCAATACGCTTTCTTCAAGCCTCACCGGTGGCAGCACGTGGTATCAACTGGCTGTAACTTGTGCGGGATCAGGACAAGTAGGTAACTCCACACCAGTTCTCGTGGCACAAACACCTCCTTCCGGTTGCTATTGTACATCTACAGCTACCAGCTCAGCCGACGAAGACATCTTCCGGGTTAAAATTGGTACACTGGATAATTCATCTACCTGTACATCTACCGGACCTGGATTTGGGTCTGTACAAAACAGATATTCTAATTACACTTCCGGTCCGGGTGCTCCAGCTCCGGGTGTAATCATCTCCGGAGGAACGAACCCCATCACCATTCAAATTGGAACTTGTGGCGGTAATTTCACCAACAGCTGCGCCGTATGGATCGATTACAATCAGAACGGACAATTTGAAACGGCAGAGAAAGTGTACGTTTCGGCGGTTGGAACAAATGGGCCACATGTTGAAACCGGTAATGCTTTCATTCCATCAACCGCTGTAACAGGAACTACGCTCATGCGCGTGGTGAATGTGGAAACCGGTACGCCGGGTAATATCAACCCATGCGGTACCTACACGTGGGGGGAAACAGAAGACTACCTGGTAACCATTCGTCCTTGTGTACCAGTTGCACTTTCCACTCAACCTTCTAGTCAAACAACCAACTGTGGCGGTTCTGCTTCCTTTACGGTTCAAGCTTCAGGCGACAATCCGGCCTACCAGTGGCAAGTTCGCACGAGTGCATCTGCTCCTTGGCAGTTTGTAACTAATGGCGGTGTCTATGCTGGTGCTACTTCCAACACACTAACTATAACTGGTGCAACCAGTTCATTGAATGGTTATCAATACCGTGCTCTTTTTAGTGGGTCATGTACTGCTACTGATTTCAGCAGCACCGCTACATTAACCGTTAATCCATTAACGGCTCAAGTAAATGTTACATCGGCTACTATTTGCAATGGCACTTCTCAGCAATTGCAGATACTGAACTCTGCTTCAGCCAGCGAAACAGTTACAGTAAACTCCGGTACGATTGCCGTTGTAGTAACCGATAATACACCGGCCGGTGTACTCACTGCTCCAATCACAACCTCTGGTATCCCTGCCAACGCGGTGGTATCTGACATCAGTGTTAGGTTCAACATGACCCATACTTGGGTTGGTGACGTTGATATCAACCTGATCGCACCAAACGGACAGAACCTGAACTTGGTTGGTTCGTTGAACAACGGAACAGGCGGCAATGGAACTGATAATTTCACCAATACCGTTATCAGCAGCACATCAACCACCGCAATCAGTGGTGCAGCTGCTCCGCGCACCGGAACCTACGCGGCCGAGAAGCGTGCTGGTTATGGACCTACCGGTAACGAACAAACGGTAACCGACTGGCCTGGTTTATTAACCCAGTTAAATGGTAACTGGCGCTTGGCTATGGCTGATTTTGCCGGTGGTGATGAAGGAACATTAACCAACTGGTCTATCACAATAACGTATACATCGCCAATCTTGGCATCCGGAACCTGGTCGCCTACAACCGCTCTGTTCACCAATGCGGGATTGACTACTGCTTACACAGGCGGTGCTGCCAATACGGTTTACGCCGCTCCGACAAGCTCAACCAACTACACCGTAACCGTTCAAACACCAATCTGTACGGCAACACCATTAACTATTCCGGTAACGGTTGCTAATCCAATTGGTACCGTTACTCAACCACAAGCTTCTATAATCTGCGAAAATGGTAACACGAGCTTTACGGTTGCCGCCTCTTCCGGAAACCCAATCACATACCAGTGGCAGGAAAGTACCAATGGCGGAGCTACCTATAACAACATC
>JBJTXG010000068.1:0-4990 GCA_046082125.1 Ferruginibacter sp.
TCCATGGGCGTTTTTTTGGTGTTCATTGAAAAATTCGATTTGAATCTAGCACGACTCTACGGGGATACACCTACCCGCATTTTTGGAGGAGTGTGTATTTTGTACGGCGCCTTTCGTATTTACAGAGGCTACAAAAAAAAATACTTCAATCCTTGAAACAATTATCCATTTCGGGGCGGTATTTCGTCTTCCTGTTCCTAATCGGTTTGTTGGTCAGTTGTAGCAGTGAATCAGCATCAGATAAAGTAACGGATACGCCGGTGAATGGACGAATTGCTATATCCGTTGATGAATCCTTTCAGCCGGTTATCGACCAACAAATTCGCATGTATGAGGCCTCTTACCCGGGTACAACGATTCAAGTGCAGTACAAATCCGAGGCAGACTGTCTTCAGGATCTATTGAAACGAGATAGTGTCCGTTTAGTTATTGTTTCCCGATTGCTTCATGAGAATGAGCAAGCCTTTTTAAAATCCAAACTAGGCTATTCACCGGCTTCCGCTGTGCTGGCATTCGATGGTATTGCATTGGTGCAACATCCGTCGGATCAGGATACGATGTTTTCTCTCGAACGGTTGCAATCGGAATTGTCCGGAAGGGCGAAAGCAACGCATACATACCTGATGGATGGGTACAATGCCACCAGTACGGTGTCCTACATTCGAGATTCAGTGATGCGTGGGCTCGCATTTGACAGTAGTGCCGTTCGGGCATTAAAAAATACAAAGGAAGTATTGGAGTACGTGGCAACGCACCCCGGTAGTCTTGGTTTTGTTGGATTAGGTTGGATAGGCGATCGGAATGATACAGCCCAGACCGCCATGTTGAACCGACTTAAATTCGGATACCTTCAATGTGAACAATGTCCGGGCAGACCGTTTTTTCAACCATTGACAGAAAATTTTAATGGAGGTTGCTACCAGTTTACCCGTAAATTATGTTTCATTTTGAAAGAAAATCATACCGGCCTCGGTACAGGCTTTACCTCCTTTCTTCGTTATGAACGCGGACAACTAATCTTTAAAAATGCTTTTTTGGGCACTACCATGAATTTTCAGGTGCGCGATGTGAGGCTTCGGTAGGAATCATAACATACTGTAAACATTTAATTGACAAAACCTTTACTATTTTTACGATTAACAATGCGTCTTATGAGAAAAAAAATGAGCCCAATACAACTGCTTTTCTCCCTTTTCTTTTTTGCAGGCCTCACAGTCAGTGCCCAAACGTTGGAACAGGGAAACAAGTTTTTATACTACGAACGTTTTAAGTCGGCAAAATCCGTTTTTGTGGACCTGCTGAAAAAAGAACCAAACAATGAGCAGGCCATCTACGGGTATGCATTA
The DNA here is from genome assembly GCA_046082125.1 of Ferruginibacter sp. Taxonomy (GTDB): domain Bacteria; phylum Bacteroidota; class Bacteroidia; order Chitinophagales; family Chitinophagaceae; genus Ferruginibacter. The sequence continues at coordinate 1,347 of JBJTXG010000068.1, forward strand.
TCGTGCATTTTGCCAGATGAACATTCGCCAAAAGACCTTGAAGATGCGAAAACGTTTTTGCAAACGAAGCTCCGTGAAAATGCGGGAAATGCGCTAATTACAGTCGCTATCGCCCATGTTGAATTATTGCAAGGACAAATCAGTGATGCTCGTGCTCATTTCGAAATGGCCATAAACGCTGGCGGAGCTAAAAGTATTGCGGTGTTGAATGCCGTAGGATTCGCCAACAGCAATCCGGATACAAAAAACGGTGATGCGCAATATGCCATTGATAAATTAACAGCAGCCAGGCAGTTAAAAAAATTCAATGACCCGTCGGTACTGGTAAATTTGGGTGATGCTTATCGTAAAATTGGAGACGGCGGAAAGGCTGTAGTCGCATATCGGGATGCCCTGAGTATTGATCCTTCTTATGCAAGGGCATATTTCCGTATTGGAAAATTATACCAAACCCAGGGTAGAGGACAGCAGGATTTAATCATGGAAAATTATAACAAAACTATCGAGGTGGACAAACAGTTTGCACCAGTATATGCCGCCTTATTCAACTATTACTATGATATCGATATCAACAAGGCTGCTGAATATTTTGATGTGTGGACCGGCTTTACGGATCAGGATAGCAAATTTTGTTACTACAAAGCCTCATTTAAATTGGTTCAGGGTTTTTTTCAGGATGCAATTGCAAAAGCCGATGAATGTTTAAGAGAAAGTGAAGGCAATTTCTATCCTGGTATCCCCGGATTAAAGGCAGTGGCCTTCAGTCGGCTAAGAGACTCATTGAACGCCGTTAGATTTTACTCGGATTATTTTAAGTTGCAAAATCCTGAAAAACTAACCGCTGGTGATTACCTGGATTATGGACGAAATCTTATCCGATTGAACCCCGAGGATTCCTCTGCCATTGTGTATTTCAACCAAGCGTTGGCCATGGATTTCGCCCGAGTGAAGGACTCGATGTTCAGGTCTGCTAAGGAAATGGTTGCCCGAAAAAAATATAAAACGGCTGCTGATTTGTATGCAACCGTTGGTCGAAATAGAAAAACGCCCGAAAAATCCGACTGGATCAACGCTGGAAATATGTATTTCTATGCTAACCAATATCAGGCTTCTGCCGATTGCTTTAAGGGGCTTATTGATCAAAATCCGGAAGAGATTACGTACTACGAGTCTATCACCAGGGCTTATAAAAAGATAGATAGCACCGGTTCTCAGGGACTTATTGTTCCTTATTACATCAAATACATCGAACTAGCCGAAAAAGAAATCGACTTGGAGAAAATCAAAGATAAATTGGTTGGCGCCTATTCGTTCATGATGGAATACGCATACTTCGTCGCAAAAGACCAAAAACAAGCGCTGATGTATGTAGATAAGGCGATTGCCCGGGATCCATCCAATAAGGCCCTGATCAGTAATCGGGATATCATTTTGAAGACAAAGCCCCGCTGATCCCAAGCCTCTCACAGAATTAGCAACATGTTTAATAAACCCGTCCTTATGAACGGGTTTTATTGCTTTTACTATGGTTTATTTAGATGCCTTGCTTACCTTTGCGCAGCAGTAAAATTTGGCATATATGTCTTTACTTTCCCTTTTACAATCTCAAGCGAGCAGTTCGTACAATTACCTGCCGATTGTGTTACAGCTTCTTTTTGGGATCGGGCTGGTTTTCACGATTATCTGGGGGTCAAATCTGTTGGGTCCAAAACGCGCGACTAGTGACAAGCTTGATAATTTTGAAAGTGGCATTGAGATCCGAGGCAATGCAAGACAACCCATGGCTATCAAATATTTCCTGGTTGCGATATTATTTGTCCTTTTTGATGTGGAAGTCATTTTCTTCTACCCGTATGCGGTCAATTTCAAGGCATTGGGCTGGCAAGGATTTTGGGCAGTGGTCATGTTTGTATCCTGTTTCCTCGCAGGCTTCATTTACATTGTAAAAAAAGGCGCACTTCGGTGGGAAGATTGAATTTGTAAAAGGAACTTTTTAATGGAATATTTGTTAGTACCGTAAACTGAAAAAACATATACAATGTCTCGTCCGGTTCAATTTAATAATACTGTAAAATTCCAGGGAATTCCGGAAGGGTATATGGGCGAAGGATTCATGGCGACCAGTTTTGAAAGAGTCATTGGACTTGCCCGAAAAAACTCCATATGGCCACTGCCGTTTGCTACCAGTTGTTGTGGTATTGAATTCATGGCAACCATGGCCAGTCACTATGACTTGGCCCGATTTGGATCTGAGCGGGTGGGTTTTTCTCCCCGGCAGTGCGACTTACTCATGGTTATGGGTACTATTGCCAAAAAAATGGGTCCTGTGCTAAAGCAAGTCTATCTGCAAATGGCGGAACCTCGTTGGGTAATCGCCGTGGGCGCCTGTGCCAGTAGCGGCGGGATTTTTGACACTTATTCCGTATTGCAGGGCATCGATCAGGTAATACCCGTAGACGTGTATGTGCCCGGCTGTCCGCCCCGCCCGGAAGCGATCTTGGATGGCTTTATGAAAATTCAGGAACTAGTGCATGCGGAAAGTCTGCGCCGAAGACACAGTGATCAGTACAAAGAGTTGATGAACAGTTATGGGATTCAGTAATATTGGTAAAAAGATTAACTGGGTTGGTAGGTTCAAAAAATCGTAAATCGAACAGTTTAAACCCACTGATCTTGCAAAACCTTTCGAACTTGAAAATATGCTCACAAACGAAATCATACGCCAAAAACTGACCGAAAAATTCGGTGATCAGCTGGTTGATTGGGCCGAGCCCTATGGTATGCTTACCTTTTCAGCTCCGTGTGTAATGAATTTGAAAGTACTCCAATTCTTGTATGATGAACCCGAGCTGCAGTTTACGTTTTTGACTGATTTGCAAGCCGTGCACTATCCGGATCGAAAAAACGAAGAATTGGCCGTAGTGTATCATTTGCATAACCTGCGTGATAATATTCGGATTCGATTCAAAGTATACGCACCTATAATATCACCCGATGTGTTCAGTGCAACGGCCTTGTTTCAGTCAGCCAATTTTATGGAACGAGAGACCTTTGATTTTTACGGAGTCAATTTCGTGGGTCATCCAAACCTGATTCGGATCCTGAACGTAGATGAAATGGATTATTTCCCATTACGCAAAGAATATCCACTGGAAGACCAAACAAGAATTGATAAAGATGATGATATGTTTGGAAGAGGATAATCCTTAGGAAACAACGTAAAAAACAAAACGATTAAACAAAATAGTAAAAGGAGAGCGGTCGGTTGCCGAAACAAAATATGTTTCATCTTGCATCAGTCAATCTCTTTATGTCAATAAAAACGAAATCAATCATTTGTTCAACTGGCTTATTAACCAATGAATCGGCTGAATCAACAAACAAGGTAAGTACATAGCGCAGCGTATGAGTGAACATATACTTTTGCCGGAAGGCAGCATCGAAAAGCAGACAACCACGCTGAATCTCGGACCAACGCATCCAGCAACGCATGGCGTATTTCAAAACATCCTCGAGCTCGATGGTGAACGGATTATGAAAGCGACCTCAACCGTTGGGTATATCCACCGGGCATTTGAAAAAATTGCGGAGAGAAGAAATCTTTATCAGATTACACCACTGACTGATCGGTTGAACTATTGTTC
>JBJTXG010000069.1:0-2214 GCA_046082125.1 Ferruginibacter sp.
CTTTTTGTTGTGGGCCCAAATTATACGTTACGTCATCGGCGGAGCACTGCAATTCCATGATTACCCTTTCGTTTTCATCACAATAATACCTTGATTCACTCGTGTATGCTTCACTAGCCCCTTTGATAAAGATAAAAAATATCTGTCCATTTCGTTTATAGATGTTCACGTCCCGATTCCATTCGTAGCCCGACAGCTGGGCATTGATTACCTGAAAGCCATTAGGAAGGAAACACTGCCGTACAGATTGTTCAAACGGTAATTGATCAGACTCATCATTAAGGGCATCATAAATTGTCTTCTTTTTCGTATTGCAATTTTTGGCACCCATTTGTTGTATCTCCCCATACCAGGCTTTGATTACTTTGACGCGATTATCAACCGAGGCGCCTCGTTGGGCAAAGGAGCCGAATGGTAAAAAACTGACGATAATCAATAGACGAAATAATGTCATTGTACTTTTTTTTGTTACGTGTCTTTTTAATAAAAAAGGTTCCATTCAAGATGCAAGGTAATTCAACGACTCTATGTTCGGTTCATTACCTTTGCATTTGTTTTATTTCAATGCAAACCCTTTTTCGTTACCTGAAACCCTACCGCTGGCTGGTGGCCTTCACACTGCTGATGGCCGGTATCAATGTGGGTTTTTCACTGGTTGATCCGATCCTGCTAGGAAAGCTCGTCAATCTGGCCGGCGATTACATGGCCAAAGCAGAACAACTATCGTACGATACCTTTTTCTGGGGATGGGAGTCGCAAACACGGAACGGAAAGCCCTATCTCTTCCTGGGGGTGTTTTATATTTTACTGGCGTCTATTTCCGTTGCCATGATCAGCCGCATCGCGAAGGCGTTTCAAGACTACTCGCTGAACCTGATCATCCAACAATTTGGTGCGGCCATTTTTACGGATGGACTCAAACATGCCCTGAAGCTGCCTTATGCCGAATTCGAAGACCAGCGCAGCGGTGAAACCCTGTCGGTACTGACCAAAGTGCGTACCGACGTTGAAAAACTGCTGACGAATTTTATCAATATCCTGTTTGGCATCCTCATTGGTATTCTGTTCGTATTTGTATACGCAGCTATCTTCATCGATTGGCGCATACCCATCGCTTATCTGATTGGCATTTTTACCCTTGGCTTTATTACCAACAAATTGAGCGGAAAAATCAAATCGATTCAGAAAAAAATTGTAGGGGAAACCACATCGCTGGCCGGTACCACCACCGAATCACTTCGCAACATTGAACTGGTGAAGAGCCTGGGTCTCACTCAGCAAGAAGTAGAACGACTCAATAAAAACACATACAAAATACTCGGGCTAGAGTTACAAAAAGTCAAGCGATTGCGCAGTATCAGCTTTTTACAAGGCACACTGGTGAACACCCTCCGCCAGGTGATTCTGTTTATTTTAATGTGGCTGATCTTCCGACATGAAATGGACGCCGGACAGTTGGTGACGATGCAGGTATTTTCATTTTTTGTTTTTGGTCCGCTACAGGAAATTGGTAACATCATCCTCTCTTACCGGGAAGCGGAAGCCTCGCTACATAATTTTGAAAACCTGATGCAAAAAAAGCCGGAACCCGAACCAGTGAGCCCGGAGTCGTTAGGTGTCATTGAAACACTCTCGTTTGACAATGTTTCTTTTCAACATCGGTCGGCATCTACCAAGGCCATCGACCATATTCAGTTTTCTGTCAATCGAGGTGAAACGATCGCTTTTGTAGGACCAAGCGGTAGCGGCAAATCCACCCTGATGAAATTACTGGTTGGCCTTTACCGGCCTCAGGAAGGCCGGATTTTGTATAATGGTAAAGATGAAACGAAAATTCGGTTTGAGGAATTGCGCAAACAAATCGGGTTTGTAACACAAGACACCAACCTCTTCAGCGGATCTATTCGCGAAAACCTGTTGTTTGTAAATCCAACTGCTTCGGATGCTGACATGGAAACAGCTCTTCAAAAAGCGGCTTGTATGTCGGTACTGCAACGCGGCAATCAGGGACTTGATACCGTGATAGGGGAAGGCGGTCTCAAACTCAGCGGGGGTGAGAAACAGCGTGTTTCTATTGCTCGAGCCCTGCTCCGTCAACCCAAGGTGCTGCTTTTTGATGAAGCCACTTCTGCATTGGATTCCATTACGGAAGAAGAAATCACCAAAACCATTTCCAACATATCAGCCACGCGCGAGCAGATCTGCATCCTCATT
>JBJTXG010000070.1:0-5428 GCA_046082125.1 Ferruginibacter sp.
GTGATGTACAGCACCGAAGGCGGTATGAACATCGAAGATGTAGCCCATGATACGCCGGAGAAAATTTTCAAAGAGTTCGTACATCCCGGCGGCCGGCTGCAACCCTTTCAAGCCCGCAAGATTGCTTTCAATCTCGGACTCAGTGGTGAGGCCTTTAAAAACTGCGTGAAATTTGTAACCAATTTGTACAATGCCTACCTCGAACTGGATTGTGGTATGCTTGAAATCAATCCCCTGTTTAAAACCAGCGACGAAAAAATCATTGCCGTCGACTGTAAAATGAATATCGACGACAATGCCCTGATCCGTCATGCCGACCTGGCAGATCTGCGCGATTTATCGGAAGAAGATCCAACCGAAGTGGAAGCCGGAAAATACAACCTGAATTTTGTTAAGCTCGATGGGAATGTGGGTTGTATGGTCAATGGTGCCGGACTGGCGATGGCCACGATGGATATGATCAAACTCAGCGGTGGCGAACCGGCCAATTTCCTCGACGTGGGCGGAACGGCCAATGCACAAACCGTGGAAGCGGGTTTTCGCATCATCCTGAAAGACCCAAAAGTAAAAGCCATTCTCATCAATATTTTTGGCGGTATCGTTCGGTGCGATCGTGTAGCCCAGGGTGTTATTGATGCGTACAAAAGCATCGGCAATATCGATATTCCCATCATCGTTCGCCTGCAAGGCACCAATGCCGACGTTGCTAAAAAACTCATCGACGAAAGTGGACTGCAGGTACAAAGCGCCATCCTGTTAAGTGAGGCCGCCGGTTTAGTAAACAAAGCAGTCGCTTAAGCTTTTACATGCGCTAGCAACCCAACTGGGCATTATCGAGGCGCATTGCCGGTTCGATACGAGCACAGAACACCCGCATAACGGATATCGCATAAATCAGCCATCTCTCCTTTCATCCAAACAGCTTCGATTTGTTTCGTGATACAACCATAGATGATCTGCGTTTTGTAACCGAGGTGTACAATGCCACCATCCCCTCGCGGCTGGTTACGGCCGACACGACGCCATTAACCTCGGATGACATTGCTGCCTGGTGGAAAGCCACGCGAACCGACCGACCGTTCTGGATCATTGAACACCAGGAAGAGCGTATCGGCTGGGTACGATTCCGCGATTTTTACGGACGCCCCGGATACCGGCATACCGCCGAGATTGCCATCTACATTCATCCGGCCCATCAGGGTAAGGGCTGGGGAGCCAAGGCCCTTCAACAAGCGATCGACTCGGCGCCGGCATTGCAAATACATACATTATTGGGATTCATATTTGCACAAAACGAACCCAGCCTCTCGTTGTTTCGCTCATTTGGTTTTACCTGCTGGGGACATCTACCCAATATCGCCTTACTAGACAACCGACCCTGCAGTTTGGAGATTTGGGGAAAGTCGCTGCAATAACCCGGTTTGTCTACCCAAGTATTCGCCTAAAAATTCGGCTTGAACGCCCTCCTTCCCTCCGATTTTCGTACTTTCGCGCGGTTAAAAAAATCAAATTGCATGTCTAAAATCAAGGTTTTAAATCCCGTTGTGGAACTCGATGGGGACGAAATGACCCGCATCATCTGGAAATTCATCAAAGACAAATTGATCCTGCCATACATCGATGTGCCAATCCAGTATTTCGATTTGGGTATTGAATATCGTGATGAGACCAACGATCAGGTAACGATTGATGCCGCCAATGCCATCAAAGCCTGCGGTGTGGGCATCAAATGTGCGACCATCACACCGGATGAAGCCCGCGTCAAGGAGTTCAACCTGAGACAAATGTGGAAGAGCCCGAATGGCACCATCCGCAACATCCTCGATGGCACCGTTTTCCGCGAACCTATCGTCATGAAAAACGTACCACGCCTGGTAACGAACTGGACCGCTCCGATCATCGTGGGTCGTCATGCATTCGGCGATCAGTATCGTGCAACCGATACCGTTATCAAAGGAAAAGGAAAACTCACTATGACCTTTACCCCCGAAGATGGCGGCGAACCACAGGTGTTCGAGGTATACAACTTTAAAGGCGACGGCGTGGCTATGACCATGTACAATACAGATGAAAGTATCTACGGATTTGCACGCAGCTGTTTCAATATGGCCCTGAGCAAAAAATGGCCGCTTTACCTCTCTACCAAAAATACGATCCTGAAAAAATACGATGGCCGATTCAAGGATATTTTTGAAGCCGTTTATCAAGCGGAATTCAAAGCCGCTTTTGATGCAGCCGGTATCGTATACGAACACCGACTAATTGATGACATGGTGGCCTCCGCCCTCAAATGGAACGGCAACTTTGTATGGGCCTGTAAAAACTATGATGGCGACGTACAGTCTGACACGGTTGCACAAGGATTTGGCTCTCTTGGATTGATGACGTCGGTATTGGTAACCCCCGACGGCAAAACCATGGAATCAGAAGCAGCCCACGGAACGGTTACGCGTCATTACCGCGACCACCAGGCCGGCAAACCCACAAGCACGAATCCTATCGCATCTATTTTTGCCTGGACGCGCGGGTTAGCCTTCCGGGGCAAACTCGACAACAACCAGGCGCTTATCGATTTCTGCGACATCCTCGAAGCCGTTTGCATCAAAACCGTGGAAAGTGGACAGATGACAAAAGATCTGGCGGTTTGTATCCATGGAAACAAGGTTACTCACGGTGAACATTACCTGTATACGGAAGAGTTTCTGGAAGCCATAGACCAGCTTTTAAAAAAGAAGATGAACCTGGCGTAACCAGGCTTTGTCTACAACGTATAAAAAATAAAGAGGCCCTCTTACGAAGGCCTCTTTTCATTTGAACGCTTACCTCTACAATTTTTGAATCTTTTTCACAACCCGACGATCACCCTGTGCAATTTGCAAAAAGTAAATGCCTGGCATCAGGTCCTCACCCAGTCGGATAAGTCCAGCTTGATTATTATATCGTTGTGCGCGGATTAGTTTTCCTGTTTGATCCGTTATTCTGATGTCAAACGCTTGATTACTGTCAAATCCGAAAGTGGCAATCTGAAAGGCTCCATGAGACGGATTGGGTGACACCACCGCATCTTGTTTATTAGCATCCAGCAAATTCACCTTTGATGTTGGATTTGTGCCAGAGCCGGCAAACGAACTTGGACAAGCAGTTAATTTGACACTCAATGATCGAATCGAAGAACTCGAGCAATTGTTGATGGATTGCGCAGTTACATTTCCCGCAACAATGGAAGGCGGATAACTAACTGTTATACTCGTAGTGCCCTGGCCACTGACAATCACACCGGCTGCCGGAATGGTCCATAAAACAGACGTCGCATTGGAAGGCATCGAAGGTAACGTATAGGTGAACACACGATTCGGGCAGGTCCCGGTTTGAACCACATCGAAAGTTGCAGGGAATGCAGGATTCAACCTGTTGACGGTCAAAGAACGGTTACTGCTACTTCCGCATGCATTGTTGGATCTCACCTGTATGTTTCCGCTGTTGAAATCACTATTGAATTTAACCTGTATGACCGTGTCATTGACTCCAGCTCCGCCAGGATTTGCAATGATGGTTGCATTGGCCGGTGCTGTCCAGATATACGATGAGGCACCTGTTACTTTACGGATAGTATACGTAGCGATATTGCCATTCGGACTTGAAGCAGACACCATGAATTCACATACATTAATCGGCCCACTGATCATACCGGGTGCACTTGGCACAATACCATTGATGGTGATACTTCTGGCCGCACTCAATCCACAACCGGCAGAACGAACCAGAATTTGAGAGCCGTAAACAAATGAACTGCTGAAGCTAACGTTGATCACTGTGTCATCTGCACCTATACCAGGTCGAGATACAATGGTAACACCAGCAGGAACAGTCCATACATACTGCGTGACATTGGGCACCTTCCTAATTCGATAGGTGGCCAACGCATCTTGCTGATTGATGAACGGACAAGCATTGGTTGGGCCGGTAATTGGTCCTGGTGCACTGAATGTTGCTGCTGTAACGGATAATTGTCTGTCTCCGGTAGTCAAGCAGTTGTTGAAAGCTCTGCATTTGATGGTGGTTGTGGTGTAGTTGCCTGCGAACGTGACCACAATACTGGTTGTTCCCTGCCCGCTAACAATGGTTACGGTAGATGGCACCGTCCAAACATATCCTGTAGCATTGGTTACAGGAGCTACTGAGTAGGTCGCCTGCACGCCTGTTCCAATGTAAGCACAAGCAGAGTTTGGACCCGAAATAGATGCTGGTGAAGTCGGTATTAATCTGGTCAGTGCTAAACTTCTTGGTGATCTGTTTCCACAGGCAGCAACGGCCGTACAAGTCATGCTACCTGTACTGAATGTAGATAGGAATTTAACATTAACGGTATTCGAACCTTGTCCGCTGATGATCTGCCCACCGTTTGGTGCTGTCCACAAATAAGAATCAGCTCCGGCTACTGGCGCCACAGCATAAGCAAGGGTTGAATCCAATCCCATCACCGGACAAACATTGGTTTGACCAATTATGGCCGCCGGTATGTTTGGAATCATCTTCGTCAAAGTGATACTGCTGGTCGCACTCAAGCATCCTTGATCAGAAACAGAAGCCACTTGGATACGCTGGTTGGTCGTCGCCAATGAGTTGCTGAATGTTACCCCAATGGATGTTGTTCCTTGTCCACTTACCAAGGTAGCGCCAATCGGCATGGTCCATTGGTAAGATACGGCATCATTTACACCGGTGGTAGCATATACAGAAGGCGTAGAAGATCCAACCAGACTACATACCTCCGAAGTACCGGTAACGGTTCCTGGTACAGTTGGAATCGGATTGATGGTCAAATACAACGTATCTGCAGAAGCACAACCACTTCCGTTGGTGTAATTGTATACATAAATACCGCTGGAGGTATATGTCGTGCCATTCCAAACATAAGAACCACATTTGGTTTCCTCGTCAACATCATGCGTACTATTGTTGATCGTCAGCACAAGTGATTCTGTACCACAAGCCGTAGCAAATGTATACGTACCGCTTGAAGTATACGTATTTCCATTCCAGCTGTAGCTATCACAAGCTGTGATTTGCTCCTGTTGTAGTTGAGGAACTGAGATGGTTAAAATCAACACATCTGTATGGCATCCACTAACCACACTGTAAGTACCATTTGTTGTATAAGTCTGGCTGTTGACAGACCATGTGTATGTTTCACATGCCGAAACGGTAGCGGTGTCTGATGTACTATTCGTAACGCCCAAGATCAAAGTAGCTGTTGAATCACAACCCACCGCGTTCGTGGTAGTGAACGTGTAGGTTCCGGCAGCGCTGTAGTTCGTGCCGTTCCATGAGTATGGAAACTCATTAGAACATTTAGTCACGTTCGTTGTGCTGCTTGATGTGCTGTTCACCGTGAGGTTCAATGTTGCTACTGAATCACAACCCACTG
>JBJTXG010000071.1:0-2331 GCA_046082125.1 Ferruginibacter sp.
CCGGTGCTGTTTGGAACGATGTTGGCCGCCGCCGCACGTGCCCGGCGCAGATCGCCTTTGTTATGCGGTGCATCGAGTGTATTTTGATCATTGGTGTAGGCGTGAATGGTGCACATGATACCCATTTCGATACCAAATTGATCGTTCAATACTTTGGCCATCGGAGCCAGGCAGTTGGTTGTACAACTGGCACAACTGATGATCGTTTCGGATCCGTCGAGAATCACATGATTTACATTGAAGACCACGGTTTTCAAATCACCGGTCGCCGGGGCTGAAATCACAACCCGCTTGGCACCGGCCGTAATATGAGCGGCTGCTTTTTCTTTATCGGTAAAAAAACCGGTTGACTCAATCACGACATCGACACCGTGCGCGCCCCATGGAATTTGTGCCGGATCTTTTTGGGCGTATATTTTTACTTCATGTCCGTTCACAATAATGGCATTCTCTGTATGGGTAACGGTTTGATTGAACCGTCCCTGAGCGCTATCATATTTGAGTAAGTGGGCTAACACGGCAGGGCTGGTCAGGTCGTTGATGGCGACCACATCGATTCCTTGCATATTGTAAATCTGACGAAAAACCAGACGACCGATACGTCCAAAACCGTTGATGGCTACTTTAATACTGCTCATAGTGATTTTATTGAAGTGTTAGATGGCAATTTTGCGGGGCAAAAGTACGGTTTTACCGCCATTTTGAGTACCAACCAATAATCATAACTGCCGAAAAAAGACCTTATTTTTTATCCCTCGAGCCGGTATATAACTCATATTCAAGGAGTCGGCAGTCGATCTTTCCGTTGAAGAATTCAATGCGTTTGGCGGGACGAAGGCCGATTTTTTTTGATAAGACCAGATTCCCGGTGAAAATATAACCGGTATAGCCGGCACAGGTCTTTTTCATGAAGTCACCCATTCGGGCATAGGTTTCTTCCAGGACTTGCTCCTCTCCTAACCGATCGCCATATTCGGGATTGAACATTAGCACACCACCGGCCTCTGCTGGAAAATCCGTGTCTGCAAAATCACCCTGCTGAAACTGGATCAGGTGTTCTACCCCGGCGATTCCCGCGTTGATACGGGCAATATTGACCGCATCGGCACTTCGATCGGAGGCGATGATGGGAAACGGCAAGTCCGGTAGCATCACTTCGTCCATCGAAGCACGAACTGTTTTATAGTAGGATGACTTGTATGCACTCAGATGCATGAACGCATAATTGTCGCGTAACAATCCGGGAGGACGATTGGACGCAATCAGGGCTGCTTCAATGGCCAGCGTACCCGATCCACACATCGGATTTACAAACGGCGATTGACGATCCCAACGAGTTGCCAGAATGGTCGCCGCCGCGAGTGATTCAAGCATCGGAGCCTTCCCCGGGATCTTCCGATAGCCATGCTTGGATAATGTTTCGCCACTTGTATCTATAAATACATCAGCCATGTCTTCTTTCCAATAGAGATGAACTACTACCCGATCCAGTGATGAACCAGCATCCGGACGCCCTCCGGTTTTTACACGAAACCGATCAACGATGGCATCTTTCACCCGCACATTGGCAAAAAGATTATTGGTGATGGTGGGATTGGATACATGACTGGTCACCGAAAAATACCCATCGGGTTCTATGAGTTCTTCCCAGGCCACTTGACTGAGCTGACGATAGAGTTCATCCGCATTGACGGCCCGAAAGCGCCGCAACAAATAGTAGACCTGGCTGGCCGTTCGGAGATGAAGGTTGAGTCGTATACAATCCTGCATAGTTCCCTGAAGCTCTATACCGGTCTTGAATACACGAAGTGGCACATAATGCAATGCCCGAATTTCTTTTTCAAGATAGGAAGCCAACCGGTTACTGCAGGTGACAATGATTTTAGCCGGAGTAAGAAATGGATTCATCAAGACCGTTCATTAGATTCAAGAAGTTGATGAAGACAAGCTTGCAATCCAATCGTCCAATCCGGTATTTGAATACCAAACTGTTGCTCGGTCTGCTCGGAATTTAAAATAGAAAAATGCGGACGACGGGCCGGTGTTGGAAACTCGGCGCTGGTGATCGGAATCACGGTACAGTCCAATCCACAAAGGTCTCGAATAGCGGTGGCAAATGTATGCCAGGTAATCGCCCCTTTGTTGGCATAATGATAACACCCGGGCGGTCGATGATCCGACTTCATCAGCAGATCCATGATAAAACGGGCCAGGTCGGGCGCATAGGTGGGGCGTCCGGTTTGATCGGCAACAACCCTGATCTCTGAACGCTCCTTCATCAGCCGCATCATGGTTTTGACAAAGTTTTGTCCGTATGGACTATACACCCAC
>JBJTXG010000072.1:0-6733 GCA_046082125.1 Ferruginibacter sp.
ATCCGCTCTATTTGTTTTTGGTAGGATTCGTTTATGTGAATTACGGTCACAAGAGCCTCTGGTGGATCCTATTCTTTTTACTAACCCCCGCCATTGGCGACCTGATAAGCAGCAGCCTGATCAAGGAGTCGGTTTTCCGAATACGACCATGTAACAACCTGACTGTGAATGCCCGTTTTCTGCTAAACTATCGTCCGCAAAGTTCCAGCTTTACATCCTCACATGCCACCAATCATTTTGCCATCGCGACCTTTGTGTTTTTTAGTCTGCCTGCATACTCGCGTAAATGGCTGGCTTGGTTATTCGGCTGGGCTGCCCTGATCGCATATGCACAAGTTTATGTTGGCGTTCATTATCCGCTGGATGTGTTCGGTGGTGCTCTGCTGGGCTGTGTGATCGGATATTCCCTCTCTCAAATTTACAAGCGACTGTCAACCCTTGATTGAAATCTATGGAAATACTGGTATTAACTTTATTGATTCTTGTAAACGGACTATTTGTACTGAGTGAAATGGCGCTGGTGAGCGCACGCAAATCAAGGCTTGAAAGTATGGCCAACAAAGGCGATGTTAAAGCAAAACTCGCCCTCAAACTCATGGAAAATCCGGAGAAGTTTCTGAGTACCGCACAGATCGGGTTGACCCTGATTGCCATCTTTACGGGGTTATACTCAGGCGAAAAGTTCAGCAAACACCTGATTCCTTTCATTGAAAAAATCGCCTTCTTAAAACCCTATGCCAATTCGGTTGCAACCGGGTTGATCGTTGTGATTGTTACGTTTTTATCGATTGTTTTTGGCGAATTGATTCCCAAAAAACTGGCATTGATCCGTGCCGAAAAAATCGCCTGCATTGCGGCTGGACCTATGCATCTCTTATCCCGCGTCATTCATCCCTTCATTTGGCTGCTGAGTGGTATTACCAACCTGTTTTTCCAGTTCTTCAATATCAAAAAAGCGACAGATAATACCGTTACAGAGGAAGAGATCAAAGCCATGATATCAGAGGGTAGCGAGCAGGGGTCTATCGAGGAAGATGAGAAAGAAATCATTGAGCGGGTTTTCCATTTGGGCGACCGAAACATCACTTCCCTGATGACCCACCGAACCGATATCGAATGGGCTGATGCTGACGATACCGTCGGTAGCTTCATCGAAAAAATGAAATCCATTACCTTCAGTACCTATCCGGTATGCAACGGATCTATTGATGAGGTCATTGGGTTAGTTTATGTGAAAGACCTGTTGAAATCAGATAACACAACCTTGATTCGCTCATTAACACGCCAGGCCATATATGTTCCTGAAAACAATACGGCGTATCAAGTGCTGGAAAAAATAAAATCCACCCGCATCCATGCCTGTTTTATTGTAAACGAATACGGAACACTTGAAGGCATGCTAACGCTTAATGATATCCTAGAAGCTATTGTAGGTGAGGTACCTCAACAAGGTCAGGAAGAGTCATTGATTGTTTTGCGTGAAAATGGCACGTATCTGGTCGATGCGCTGATTCAGTTCTACGACTTTTTGAGCTATTTTGGCAAGGCAGAATGGCTTAGTGAGATTGAACAGGAGTTTGATACACTGGCCGGATTTGTCCTACATCAACTCGAGCACATACCCAAAACCGGGGAAGTGTTCTCTTGGCGTGATTTCCATTTCGAAATTGTCGATATGGACGGACAGCGGATAGATAAGATTATTGTCGGTATAACCGACGAGTTGAAAGAAGAGATGCATGAAGCTTAACGTTTAAACGTAACGGTATCGTCCGGATTGTTTAATCGAACGCTTTGCCGTTTTTTTCCGATCGTGTAATGTATGATACTGATCTGTTCTTTTTTATATTCAAAAAGCAGATTGTTGGTAACCGTCAGACTAGTCGGCTCACGGTCTAAAGGAGCTTCGTAATAGGCATAGATACAATCATCTTTACTTTCATATCCGACATAGTTTAACCCCACGGGGGAAGTTTCGGCTTGTAGTTTAACATGCTCTCTCACATAAGCATCCAGCAATTGCTCCATTGGTTCTTTATCCCCTCTCGTAAGCAGATCAATTCGCTTTTGGGGGTGTTTTTTTTTCAGCACGGATTCAATATCATTGGTAAAGAACCGTATGCTAATTTCCAACGCCTTGGTAGTGCGGTTATACTCTATATCCGTTACCGTTACATAATACGGATGCACGGCAGTAACCGGCCCCCAAAGGGAACATACACTTAATAAGATGGCTTGAAAAAAGGACAAGGTATTCATATAGGCCGTAAAGATACTCCAGAAGCCACTCGGTTGCAACGTTCGGCGGGCGATTTTGTAATACAAGGATAAAGCTGGTAAATTCAGTATTTTTACAACCTTATGAAAAAAATCATCCTTATTGCCTCCGTGTTGTTTAGCACAACCCTCTCATTTGCTCAGGACATCCGGAATAACCCGGGCAGCAACCACGGAAACCGCTTTGAACAATTGGGAACAATCTTACCAACTCCTAATGAATACCGAACAGCCAGCGGGGCGCCAGGACCAAAATACTGGCAACAACGCTGCGACTACATAATCCAATGCGAACTGGATGAGTCGAACCGAAAATTGACTGGTAAAGAAACCGTCACCTATTTCAATCAATCGCCCAATACACTCGATTACCTCTGGCTCCAGCTCGATGAAAATCAGCATAGCACAACCAACAATGCCGGTTACGAAAACAGCAACAGCATGCCCAATCAGGTTTCAATGAATGACCTGCAACGAATGACAGGCCAAAAAGACAAGGCCTATGGAGTTAATATCGTTTCTGTAAAAACCACCAACGGAAAACCAGTCCCCTACATCATCAATAAAACCATGATGCGGATTGATCTTCCAAAACCACTTAAAGCCGGCCAATCTTTCTCATTTGTAATTGACTGGAACTATTTTATCGCTGACCGGATGAAGTACGGCGGACGTGGCGGATATGAAAACTTTACCGAGGACGGAAATGATATCTTTACGATTACGCAGTGGTTCCCCCGCCTTTGTGTGTACAGTGATTTCCAGGGATGGCAGAACCATCAATTCGTTGGTAGTGGGGAGTTTGCCCTCACGTTCGGTAATTATAAGGTATCTATCACTGTTCCGGAAGACCATGTGGTGATGTCAACCGGACTTTGTCAGAATTACGAGCAGCTTCTTGATAACAAACAAATTGCCCGATGGAAAAAGGCCCAAAAAGGCGATGATGTATATGAAATTGTTACCCTTGACGAAGCCGTGGCCCGTGAAAAAAACAAAGCGATCAAAAAGAAAACCTGGATTTTTCATGCCGACAGTGTGCGCGATTTTGCCTGGGGAAGCAGCCGCAAATTCGTCTGGGACGCCATGCCAATAACCGTCGAGGGCAAACGCATTTTGTGTATGAGCGCCTATCCTAAAGAGGCATATAACCTATACCGCCGGTTTAGCACCAAAGCGGTGGCCCACACCATTCGAAGCTATTCCAAATTTACCATTCCCTACCCTTATCCGGTTGCTCAAAGCATCGAAGCCTCTAACGGCATGGAATACCCGATGATTTGTTTCAACTATGGACGGTGCGAAAAAGACGGCACGTATAGTGAAGGTATCAAAAATGGCATGCTGGGTGTTATCATCCATGAAGTAGGTCATAATTTCTTCCCCATGATCATCAACAGTGATGAAAGACAGTGGACCTGGATGGACGAAGGACTGAACACTTTTGTGGAATACCTGACCGAAGAACTATGGGATAATAAATTCCCCTCCAGTCGAGGACCGGCTTATAAGATTGTCGATTACATGAAACTTCCTAAAGACCAGCTCGAACCCATCATGACCAACAGCGAAAACATTGCCATGTTCGGTCCTAACGCGTATGCAAAACCGGCGACTGGTCTGAACATCCTACGCGAAACCATCATGGGCCGTGAACTATTCGACTTCGCCTTTCGAGAATACTGCATACGCTGGGCATTCAAACATCCAACGCCCGCCGACTTTTTCAGAACCATGGAAGATGCCAGTGCGGAGGACCTCGACTGGTTCTGGCGCGGATGGTTTTTTAACACCGATCCGGTTGATATCTCCCTCGATACGGTGAAGTGGTCGGTGGTGGATACCAGTTACAAAGAACCAAAAGTCACGGAAGACCGTAAACGTCCGATTGTCATACCAAAGCCCATTTTGAATTCGTACGAAGACATCTCCAAAATCAGAAACCGGGAGGATAAATCGATCGTGTTTGCCACTGAATCCGACACCAGCTTACAAGACTTCTATTGGCGTTATGCCCGCAACCTAGTCATTCTCGAGGATGTTTCGGGTAAAACCAGGGAGACCCCTGGCGAAATCACCGAGACGTATACCGCTGATGAAAAAAATCAACTCGCCGGAAACAAATTCCTCTATGAACTAACGTTTACGAATAAAGGAGGGCTGGTAATGCCTATCATCCTGCAATGGACTTACGAAGACGGAACAACGGAAATCACCCGAATCGGTGCCAATGTGTGGAGGAAGAACGAACAGAAAGTAATCAAAACTTATCTGAGAGAGAAAAAAGTAGTGGGCATCAAACTGGATCCTTTCCGTGAAACCGCTGACATCGATGAAAACAACAATAACTGGCCGGTTGTAGAACAACCATCGAAATATCAACTGTTTAAAAACCGGGTTGAGCGTGGACGCCGAAACAACAACGCCAGTGGAATCAATCCGATGCAGTTTGAAAAGAAAACCCAATAATCAAATCATCAGAGCCCGACGGCTCCGTCCCGGACGGCTCCTTTTTTACCCCGGTTCTTCTTTTCCCATTCTAACATGAATGGTGTTTTTTCAGGCTTTTTGTATGGCGTTTGTACTTTCGGTGTGTCGTCCGGTTTGATCAGGTTGTTGTTTTGCCAATTCTCTGTTTGCGTGACCCTGCCCGATCCCGGCTCATAGTATTTCCATGTTCCGTGTTTTACACTGTATGGCATCGCCTTAACGATTTTGTATTCCAGCACCTCATTACTTCCGGTTCCATACACCGGAACCGTATCATAAGGGGCACCGGGATCATACCCTTTCCAGCTTTCTTCCCGTTCCAGATAACCCAGGTAATTATAGTACTGCTGGACGCCGTGCTTTCCGCCTAACCGGTATTGTTCTACGCCCAACAAATCGCCTTCCAACGTATACAAGCGCCAAACGCCGTCTTTTTCGCCATTCTTGTAGATTCCTTCTTCCACATATCCCGGCTCACCCCGAAGCTCCGGCATCTCGATGACCCATTTACCTGTTTTTACGCCTTTATCGGTTATGGCATTGATGGTATCTCCTTTTCTGGAAATTTTATACGACTTATATTGTGCAATAGCGCCCTCACCCAGAAAGAAAAAAAGGGTGAAAACGACGATTCCTTTTTGTAAAGGATGATTCATGGGATTTATCTGTTTAATTTTAGACTAAATTACCAAACTAACGAAACGTACTCACAAAATTTCTGTTAATCCTTTCCCATGCCCGATTATAAACAATACTTTATCATTCCCGCCAGCCCGGATATGGTCTACCGGGCAATAACCCATGCACCCACCATCACGTTGTGGACCGGTGAACCGGCCTTGATGGAGGAGATTCCTGATTCGGAGTTTTCCTGGTGGGATGGCGCCATTTGCGGCAAAAACATCGCATTTACGCCAGAAAAAGAAATTATCCAGGAGTGGTATTTTGGCGATCAACCGGAAGCGTCTATCGTAACCATCCGGCTGCATGATGCCAAGGGGAAAACTTCACTGGAAGTAAGGCAAACCAATATACCCGAGGCAGACTATGAAAATATCTCAGAAGGATGGGAAACCGTCTTCGGGGCCGCGTTGATTGATTTTTACCGGGAGTAGATTACTTGACCTGTACTTTCAACATGCTTTGGCCTTGTAAGAAAGCTTCGAGATCATCGCCCACCACACATTCTCCTACGCCGGCCGGTGTACCGGTGAAAATCAGATCGCCGATATTCAACGAGAAATAATTGGAAATATTCGCTATCAGTTTATCCACTGAAAAAATCATCTGAGACGAGTTCGCTTTCTGAACCTCTTCCCCGTTTTTGAAAAAGGAAAAGTCGATGTTTTTTAGATTGGTTTCAGGAGTGATGTCGACGAATTTTCCGATCGCTGCTGAGTTATCAAATGCTTTTGCTTTTTCCCAGGGCAGCCCTTTACGCTTGCATTCGTCCTGGATATCTCGGGCGGTAAAATCAATGCCGACCGTGATGGCATTGATGTAATTAGATGCATGCCGTTCCTGGATATACCGACCGTTTTTACAAACTCGAAGCACAAGCTCACATTCATAATGAAGCTCATTGGTGAATTCCGGATAGTAAAAGGGATTGTGCGGCTGCAAAAGCGCGCTTTTTGGTTTCATGAACACCACCGGCTCTTCGGGAATATCATTTCCGAGTTCACGGGCATGGTCAGCATAATTCCTTCCGATACAAACGATCTTCATGCTTAGTTTTGGTGGGGTTAGAGATTAACGCATCACGAAAATAATCAAAAACAGCACAAAAAACAATTCAAAACCAGCTATTTATCAGGTATAAACGATTGGGCGTTGACCGTGGTCATGACGGCATCAAAACCCTGAACAGCGATCTGTTCAATGATTTCGACTGATTTTCCGATTTTGTAATTGACAATGGGTTGTTCGGCAGACAGCCAGCGGCTCAGCACAAATTCGGCCTGCA
>JBJTXG010000073.1:0-3659 GCA_046082125.1 Ferruginibacter sp.
TCGATTTTTTTCATGCCCGCCTTTCCATTCAGGACCTGACCGACGCCGGCGCACAGCCAATGCAGCTCCGTGATCGGTATACGATTGTGTTTAATGGAGAGATTTATAACCACATGGAATTGCGCTCACGGTTTGCGCTACACGCCAACACGCGCTCAGACACCGAAACGATTTTATTATTGTACGAAAAACTGGGACCTTCGTTTTTAAATGAACTCGATGGCATGTTTGCCATTGCGATTTATGATGCCGAAAAGAAGCAGTTGTTTCTGGCCAGAGACCGGGCCGGCAAGAAGCCGATGTATATCTATCAAAAAAACAACGCCCTACTATTTTGCAGTGAATTAAATGCATTACAATCGCAAGTGCCACTCGAAATCAATCAGGCCTCCTTTTTTCATTATCTGCGTCTTGGCGTTTTTTATCGGCAGTTCACACCATACCATAATGTATCCGAATTGCGTGCAGGCACGTATTGGCTCGTCGACGTGAATACGTTGCAGGTTTCCGAATCAAGATGGTGGAATATCAATCATTTTTACCAACAACGCTCCTCAGACACCCTTGAAGAGGCCATTCAAAAAACCGACCATTTATTACATCAGGCCATCCGCCGCCGCATTGATGCAAGCGACCTGGATGTGGGGTGTTTTTTAAGCGGAGGCATCGACAGCGGGCTGATCACCGCAATTGCATCGGCAATCAAAGGCCGCTTAAAAACCTTTACGGTCTCTGTTCTGGGAGAATATGATGAGGCGCCGCTGGCGAAATTAGTGGCCAATCGTTATGCCACCGAGCACACAGAAATCACTATCAGTTTCGACAGACTAAAAAACGATGTGGAAAAGATCATCTGCCAACATGGCGAGCCCTTTTTCGATAGCTCCAATATTCCAACGTATTATGTCAGTCAGGTAACGAAACAATATGTTACGGTGGTGCTGAATGGCGACGGGGCCGACGAGCTCTTTGGCGGATACCGGCGATATGTTCCGTTTACTACGATTGATTTTTTTAATACAGGATCATTGGTTCGCGGAGCCGCAAAAATTGCGGGTCGTATCTTGCCACCCGCAAACAAAAAAAAGTCGTTCTATTTTTTCCTGACCCGCTTCTTTTCCTTTGCCGCAAGAAAAGACCTGGAAATCTATCTTTCCGCGGGCATCGATCTCATCGATGATTATGAAGATCAGATTCTGGCGAATGCACAGGATTATTTGCAACCCCTGCGCCATGATTTCAAACAGATAACTGAATCCGGCATATCCGGTTTAAAAAAAATTATGAACCTCGATTTCGACACCAATTTATTCAGTGACTTGTTGGTGAAGATGGATATAGCCACGATGGCCCACTCCCTCGAAGGGCGAAGTCCGTTTCTTTGTAAAGAGTTGCTGGAATACGCTCCAACCCTTGATGATCGGTTGAAAATTCGGGGCAGCACAACTAAATACATCCTCCGTCAGCTGGCTAAAAAATACTTGCCGGAGCCGTTGATTCATCAACCTAAGCGAGGCTTCGAAATTCCGTTGAAAACATGGGTGAATGGCGCTTTGCGTGATATGATATCCGACTACCTACTTTCGCGTGATGCCTATCACCATCAATTACTCAAACCGACATTTGTTCAGCAAGTGCTGGAAAATAGAATCGCAATACCAGCCGAAAAAAAGGCCAAAATTCTATGGATGTTGTTTTGCCTGGAGGTATGGTATAAAAAGAGTCACCAGTTGCCTGGGCTCAATTAATCATTCGTTCTTTTCCGAGCCATCTCTTAAATGTGTTTCCTACCTTTGCCACCATTCAAAAAATAACAGGTTATGAAGGTATTGGTAACGGGTGGTGCGGGATATATTGGATCGGTGTTGGTTCGTCAGTTGCTTCAAAAAGGATTTCATGTGCGCGTACTGGACAGCCTGAAATTTGGCGGAGAGGCTTTGTACGATGTGATGATGCATCCTCATTTTGAATTCATGCGCGGCGATATCCGCGATGCGGAAGCGGTTGAAACCGCTTTACAGGGGATAGATGCGGTTGCCCACCTGGCGGCTATTGTGGGTGATCCGGCCTGTAAGAAATTTTCAGAAGAAGCCACGGCCACTAACTGGACGGCCAGCGTAGCGTTGTATGAAGCGGCTGAGAAGGCGGGCGTAAAGCGTTTTGTTTTTGCCAGCACCTGCAGTAACTATGGCAAGATGGCCGATCCGGATTCCTTTGTAACCGAAACCTCGGAGCTCAGGCCGGTTTCGTTATATGCCGAACTGAAAGTTCAATTTGAAACCTATTTACTCCACACCCGAAAGGATGCGACCATTTGTGCAACCGCCTTACGGTTTAGTACCGTTTATGGATTCTCGCCCCGCATTCGGTTTGATCTGACGGTGAATGAGTTTACCCGCAATGCCGCACTGAATGGAGAACAGGAAATTTGGGGCGCTCAGTTCTGGCGCCCATATTGTCATGTGGTTGATTTGGCTCGTTCGGTGGTTCTGGTGCTGGAGTCGCCGGAGGAAAAAGTTCGATCTAGCGTCTACAACGTGGGCTCTACAGAAGAAAACTATAATAAAGGCATGATTATCGAAGCTGTTTGCAAGGTGGTCCCGAACGTGCAGGTCCATTATGTTGAGATGAATGAAGATCCGAGAGACTATCGGGTCAACTTTGATAAAATCAAGCAAGAGCTGGGCTTTACCATCACTAAAACAGTTCCGGATGGTGTAAAAGAGATATACACCTTATTGAAAACAGGAGTTGTAACCGATGCGTTCTCTGAAAAATTCAAAAACATCTAGGATAGCATTGTGTAAATAACCCATCAATGACTATCCGGTGTTATCGTCAGTCTTCAAAGAATACGGGGCTATTATGAAAGACGCCAGTGCGCATTGAGTAATCGACATTAATCCTACTGGCTTGTTTTTCATCCATTCAGGCGAAGTCCATATTAATACGCCGGCCCGTCTGTGGTTGTTCATTTTTTCTTGTTGGCATTGTCACCAACATGCTGCAATTTGCATGCGGGTAATAGACCCGCCTATCATTTATTACGACCTGAAACAACACATATGGTTTTATTAAGCGGGCCAAATATGGCCGGGAATGAATGGAAATATGTCAAAGACTGTCTAGACACCGGCTGGGTGAGCAGCGTAGGCGCTTATGTCGACCAGTTCGAAAAAATGACCGCAGGCTATGCCGGTACCCGATACGCCGTAGCCACGAGCAGCGGAACAACAGCCTTGCATATCTGTTTACTGATGGAAGGGGTGGGTGAAAATGATCTTGTGATTACACAGAATATAACGTTTGTGGCTACCTGTAATGCGATTCGTTATACCGGCGCGCATCCAATACTGATGGATGCCGATGAAAAAACCTGGCAGATGGATCTTGATCTGCTTGAACAATTTTTACAGCAAGAAACCGAACAGCGAGACAGCGTCTGCTATCATAAAAAAACCGGAAAACGGATTCCGGTTTTAATGCCCGTGCATGTGTTGGGCAATATGACCGATATGGATCGACTGCTCGAGCTGGCCAATCACTTTCACCTAACCATTATTGAAGACAGCACAGAAGCCTTGGGTAGTTTTTACAAAGGCAAACATGCCGGGAGCTTTGGGAAAATGGGTACGTTTAGTTACAATGGAAACAAAATC
>JBJTXG010000074.1:0-2133 GCA_046082125.1 Ferruginibacter sp.
GGAGAAGGAATGGGATGGCATTCGCCAGATGCGTTCCTGGATGCTGGAGAATGGCTTGGCCGAAGAAGCGGAGTTGATCCGTCTGGAACAGGAAGCGGCAGAGCATGTAAAAGAGAGTAAGCAACAGGCCTGGTCCAAATACCTCGAACCTATCAAAAGTTGGGTGGAAATAGCCATGACCCAATTGCAGGCTATTGAAACGCATCATCCGCCGTTATCGGAGCTGGCGAGTGAATTATCAGCGATGCGTGAACCCATGCGTAGGGACATATTGCGGATTTTGTTCAATGCATTGCAAACGACGGTGCATCTCCCAACTGATCTGACTAGTAATCTTAAAAACACCTATGAGGCGTTTCGGAAGCACGGCGATTTGTTGTATGATGCACATCTGTATAACGAGGGGCCACGTTCGACGCTGAAGGTGCCCGTTGTGTCTGCCAAATTTGCAACGAACGCACCGGTGCTAAATGGGTATGAAGTGTTGAACCACTATTTTGATCGTTTGTTTTCCAGCGAGCCACGCGTACTGGCTTTTGGAGAAGATTTGGGATACATTGGAGACGTCAATCAGGGATTCAGCGGCCTGCAGGAAAAATATGGCGAGGCTCGGATTTTTGATACGGGCATCCGCGAATTGACCATTATCGGTCAGGGCATTGGAATGGCCATGCGTGGTCTGCGGCCTATCGCTGAGATTCAATACCTGGATTATCTTTTGTATGGTTTGCAGCCCCTCAGCGATGATGTGTCGACGCTGCATTATCGAACGGCCGGCCGTCAGAGTTGTCCACTGATTGTTCGGACTCGCGGGCATCGGTTGGAGGGTATTTGGCACAGCGGCTCACCCATGGGTATGATCATTCATGCACTGAGAGGGATGTATGTATGTGTGCCCCGAAATATGACACAGGCTGTGGGTATGTACAACACGTTGTTGCGTGGTAATGATCCCGGATTGGTAATCGAATGCCTGAACGGCTATCGATTGAAAGAAACACTCCCTGATAATTTGCTCGATTATACGGTGCCGTTAGGTGTGCCGGAGATTGTACGTCCGGGTGATGATATTACGCTGGTCAGTTATGGCTCGACTTTACGCATTGTGCAAGAAGCTGCTGAAATGCTTGCCTCCTTGGGTATTTCATGTGAAGTCGTAGACGTTCAAACATTGCTGCCGTTTGATATTCATCATCAAATTAGTGAGTCGCTGCAAAAAACCAATCGAATTTTGTTTGTGGATGAGGATGTGCCTGGAGGTGCAACCGCTTACATGTTCCAGGAAGTGATGGAAAAACAAGGCGGTTACCGCTGGTTGGATGTCTCACCAAGAACCTTACCTGCAAAAGCGCATCGACCTGCCTATAGCAGCGACGGTGATTATTTTTCAAAACCCAGTACCGAAGATGTTATTCGGGTAGTCCAGGAAATGATGGCAGAGTAGGGTCATCGATTAGCGAAATCCCTGCCGAATACCGAGTACGTCTTTCATCTGATAAATACCCGGCTGTTGTTTTTGTAAAAATTCAGCGGCCAGCACTGCGCCCAGGGCAAACCCGTTCCGGTTATGTGCGGTATGGGTGATATCGATTGAATCGACTGCTGATTCGTAACGCACTATATGAGTGCCCGGCGCGGGGTCGATCCGAAAACAGTCAATGCTTAGTTTGTTTGGTTCTTTGGATGGACCGGTGATCCACCCGTGCACGTGTGTATTGTTGTGGATGATGCCATCAGCCAGGGAGATAGCCGTTCCGCTTGGTGCGTCTTTTTTAGCTGTGTGATGGGTTTCTTCAATCCGAGGTATATACTGTTCGTAACCGCTCATGAGCTTGGCCAGGTATTCGTTTAATTCGAAAAACAGGTTTACACCCATGCTGAAGTTGCTGGCGTATAAAAATCGTCCTTTATGATTTTGACAAAGAGCAATCAGATTATCCCAATGATGTAGCCAACCGGTAGTGCCGCAAACAACCGCAAATCCGTTCTCAAAACAAAAGCGAAGATGCTCCGCAGCCGACTCTGGGCCGATGCATTCAATCACAACCTCGGTGTTTTGAAGGAAAGCACGATTCAGTTGTTCTTTATTGGACAATTGGATAATAGCTGTAATCGTGTGTCCGCGCTGCTGAG
>JBJTXG010000075.1:0-3716 GCA_046082125.1 Ferruginibacter sp.
TTCATTGTCGGTCACTGTGAGAACCTCGTTGCTTAATATCTTTTCGAATTTTTCGGTGGCTACCATGCGACCCGTTTGCGAATCTCGGAACAAGTAAACGAGGTAATGCCCATGGGGAATCATGCGGTTATGTTGTTGAGAGCGTGGTACAAATAAATCCTTCATGAGTCCCCAATCCAGAAAAGCCCCCTGGTTATTAACCGACACACACCGCAGCCGTACGATTTCGCCGGCAATACCGAATGGTTCCTGGGTAGTGGCCACAGGACGGTCCTCACCATCATGGTAAACAAAAACGCGGATTGGATCGCCGGTTTTCAGTCCGGCCGGAACAAACCGTTTGGGAAGTAAGAGTCCTTGTTCGCCATCATCCAGAATAGCCCCAATGGGCAGGATGCGGAGAACAGGCAGGGTATGGTACAGACCGGCTTCAACCATGATGCCTGCAAAATACCGAAGTTTTTCGGGAGGTATTCCGGAAATATCTTTGCACTAGTCTGAATTGAATCCTGTATGGGCCCATCTGTGTTATTACAACCTATCGAATACCTGCATGGGGTGAGTGCTGTTCGGGGCGATTTGCTCCGAAAGGAGATTGCCGTGTATACCATTGGCGACCTGATCGAACATTACCCATTGCGCCATCTGGACAAAACCAAGGTTGATAAAATCGCGCATCTTCATAACGGGGTAGAATACACGCAAGTGGCCGGCCGGCTCGTGAAAAAGGAAATGCTGGGTGAACGGAGGGCCAAACGCCTGGTGGCTCAACTACAGGATGATACCGGTATCATGGAACTGGTTTGGTTTCAAGGAATACCCTGGGTGGATAAGCTCTTGCAAACCGGACAATCATACCTCGTTTTCGGAAAGTTGTCGTTTTTTGGACAAAAACCACAGCTGGCGCATCCCGATCTGGAACTGCTGCGCACCGACCTCGCCGACGGTAAGAAACATTGGGAGGCCATTTACCCGTCTACGGAAAAATTAAAAGCGAAGGGACTGAACGGCAAAGCCATTGGCAAACTGGTGGAAGATGCTTTCCGGAAAATAAGTCCCGATGATATTCCGGAAAATATACCGGCTGCTTTGCTGGACAAGTACAAGCTCAAAGGACGATATGATGCCTTTCGGCACATTCACCTGCCTGTGAATATGGACGCTTATCAGCAGGCGGTGCGGCGATTGAAATTCGAGGAGTTTTTTATCAGTCAACTGCATATCCAATCCATGAAAAAAACACGCTTGCGGGCGAGTCGCGGATTGGTGTTTGAACAGGTTGGCGAGGCATTCAATACCTTTTACAATCAGTATCTGCCATTTCCGCTGACCGAAGCCCAAAAACGGGTTTTACGCGAGATCCGAAAAGACCTGGTCACCGGCAAACAGATGAACCGGCTGTTGCAGGGTGATGTGGGGAGTGGTAAAACCATTGTTGCCTTGCTCACGATGCTTATTGCCTGTGATAACGGCTACCAGTCGGTGTTGATGGCACCTACCGAAATCCTCGCACAACAACATTATGAAACCATTTCCACGTTGTTGAAAGATACGGGCATGCAGGTGGCGTTGCTGACCGGATCGACGTCTGCCCGTAACCGTAAGCCATTACTGGAGCGGTGCGCCGATGGTTCAATTCAGATCCTGATTGGAACGCATGCCGTTATCGAAGATACCGTTCGGTTTCATAATCTCGGTATGGCGGTTGTCGATGAACAACATAAGTTTGGCGTAGCGCAACGCGCCCGTCTCTGGAAAAAAAATACCATACCGCCCCACGTCCTGGTCATGACGGCTACGCCTATTCCTCGCACACTGGCCATGACCATCTACGGCGATCTGGATTACAGTGTGATTGATGAACTGCCACCGGGAAGAAAGCCTGTAACAACACACCATCGCTTTGAAAACAGCCGCCCGGCTGTGATGGACTTTATTAAAAAAGAAATTAGCGCCGGCCGGCAAGCCTATATCATATACCCGCTGATCGAGGAGAGTTCCAAAATGGATTATGAAAACCTGATGAAAGGATATGAGGAAGTGACATCTTTTTTTCCCGAGCCGGCTTTTTGGGTGAGCATGGTGCATGGGAAACAAACGCCCGATCAGAAGGAAACCAATATGCAGCGGTTTGCCACCAACGATACGCAGATCCTCGTTGGCACCACGGTCATAGAAGTAGGGGTGAATGTGCCCAATGCCACGGTGATGGTGATAGAAAGCGCCGAAAAATTCGGATTGTCGCAGTTGCATCAGTTACGCGGACGCGTAGGGCGGGGTGCTGAAAAAAGTTATTGTATTCTGCTGACAGGTTCCAGGATTTCCAGAGAAGCCCGGGAGCGGATGAAAATCATGGAGAGCACCACCGATGGTTTCAAAATCGCTGAGAAAGATCTCGAACTTCGAGGACCGGGCGAAATGGAGGGAACCCGCCAAAGCGGCACGTTGTTGTTCAAACTGGCCCGCGTGGTGGAAGATCGGCCCATGTTGGAGGAAGCCGCCAAGGCGGTCGACACATTGCTCGATGCAGACCCGGATCTCCAACATCCCGACAACCAAGGCTTACGCCGGTATTTGCAAACCAGGAAGGGCGGCAGCGGATGGAGTCGGATTTCATAATAATTCACAAAACCATGAACTTAATGCCCATACAATTGTCTATTTTAGAGAAGTTATTTCATTGATCCGTAAACGCATCATATTACTGGCTGCCTGGCTATTCGTTTCGTCTGGGTTATTTGCACAACTGCATTTTGTGGAAAATAAAGGCCAGTGGCCCAAACAAGTACGTTTCAAAACGGATTTCTCACAAGGCGCCTTTTTTTTGGAGAACAACGGATTTACCGTTCTCTTGCATGATACCGCCGGCTTACGGAAAATGGCCGCCTTGTTGCACGGACACGACCATCATTCACCGGCCATTACCGAAACCGTAACACTTCAATCCGCCGCTTACCGGATGCGTCTCCTGGGCAGTGCCGGACCAGCATCGGTGCAACCCGAAAAAAAACAAGCCTCTTATAATAATTACTACATTGGCAACGATCCCGCCCAGTGGGCTTCTGAATGTCGTTTATACGGTGCCGTTACATATGGTAATGTGTTGCCTGAAACTGATCTTCGGTACTACACCGATAACGATGCGCTCAAATACGATTTCATTCTCCGCCCGGGCGCCAATCCGGATGCTATTCTGATGAAATATGAAGGGGTTGAATCGCTACGCTTACGCAATCGTGAATTACTGATCACAACGGCAGCCGGAGACGTGCGGGAATTATATCCCTACAGCTATCAAATCGATGCGGCCGGACAACGAAAAGAAGTAGCTTGTCGGTTTAAGCTGGACCGCGACGTGGTTTCGTTTGTAGTCGGTGACTACGATCGATCCAAAACCCTGATTATTGACCCAACCGTGATTTTTTCGTCTTTTACAGGAAGTACCTCGGATAACTGGGGGTACACAGCCACACCCGGACCTGATGGCAGTTTATTTGCCGGAGGCGTTGTTTTTGGAAATGGGTTTCCGGTATCGCCGGGCGCTTTTCAAACGACCTTTGGTGGCGGTGTAGACGAGGGCACGTTGAAACCGCATGATATAGCCATTTTTAAATTCAACCCGCTCGGTACCGACCGCCTCTATGCCACGTACCTCGGCGGAAGTGGTAACGAACAACCCCACAGTATGATCGTAGATGCGCAGGGAAATTTGGTGG
>JBJTXG010000076.1:0-3341 GCA_046082125.1 Ferruginibacter sp.
CATTTTAGCCATGATTCAACAAGCCGGCTTCCGGATTGTAGCCATGAAAATGACCCACCTCAGCGCACAAAAAGCCGGTGAATTTTACGCAGTACACCAAGAGAGACCCTTTTACGGTGAACTGGTCGAATTCATGAGCCGAGGTCCCATTACCGCTGCAATTCTTGAAAAAGACAATGCGGTTGAAGATTTCCGCAAACTGATAGGTGCCACCAATCCAGCCAATGCCGAAGAAGGCACGATCCGAAAAAAATACGCTACCTCCGTTGGCGAAAACGCCGTTCATGGCAGTGACAGCAATGAAAACGCACTCATCGAAGGCGACTTTTTCTTCAGCAAACTTGAACAGTTCGGATAACCAATATCCACTTGGTAACGACACTCACCATATTCAGATACCGGACGTTTTTTATTCCGTTTGGTATACTGTCCATGGCCTTCTTGAGAATGCCCTTATTATTCAATAAGGGCATTCCTTTTTACAAGCTCATGGGATCGGGCAAGAACGGCACATTCGACAAAACCCCCGACTGGAAACAATGGGCTTTATTGGCTGTTCATACCCGAGAATCGGATCAATACAAAACGTTGAAGTCATGTTACGGACGGTTCATTCATTCTTGGTCTTCGCTCTTTTGTAAAGAGCATTACACCCTCTTGCTTACACCGATGACCGGTCACGGTCAATGGGATGGCCAAAATCCATTCGGCGCATTTCCCAATACACCGTTTGAACGAAATGAGCCGGTGGCTACTCTCACCCGCGCCACCATTCGTTTTTCTCGCCTGTCATCTTTTTGGAAAAATGTACCACCCGTTGCGATTCAGATGAGCCAAGCGGCTGGATTTATTTTTTCGGCCGGAATTGGCGAAGTGCCCTGGATCAAACAGGCGACGTTCAGTATTTGGGAGTCTACCGAAGCCATGCAATCGTTTGCCTATCGAATGAAGGCTCATAGTGAGGTCGTCAAAAAAACGCGTTCGGAGAACTGGTATTCAGAGGATATGTTTGTACGGTTTCGGGTTATTGATTCGTTCGGTACTATACATGATCGGGATCCGTTTGCCGAATTTCGTACCTTCATGAACACGAAAACCAGCATATGAAAAATATTAAACTCATCGAAGTCCCCTCAGAAATCGGAGCAGGCACACGGGGTGCCAGTTTGGGAATCGAGGCGATTAAAATCGCCAGTCTGGATTTCATGAGTAATTTCTTTGTTCATTTCCCGTCCGAAAAAATTGAGACGGAAAATACCCTGCTGTATGAACCCATTCATTCACCCTATGCCAAGCGAATACAAGGAGTTTTAACGATGTACGAGCGCATCAGCGAAGCCGTGCGAGAGTGTATTCGTTCCCAATTTTTTCCGGTTGTCATCAGCGGCGATCACAGCAATGCCGGCGGCACCATTGCGGGCATTAAAATGGCCAAACCCAAAAGTAAACTGGGCGTTATTTGGATTGATGCCCATGCCGACATGCATACGCCCTACACAACGCCATCAGGCAATCTTCATGGAATGCCCCTGGCTATCTCTATCGGCGAGGATAACCTCGAGAATAAATCCCATACACCCGATGAAAAAACGAGAAAAACCTGGGAACTGCTAAAATCAATCGGAAAAATAAAACCAAAAGTACATCCGGACGATATTGTGTTGATCTCCCTCCGCGATTATGAAAAAGAAGAAAAAGCCCTGATTGAAAAATATGGCATCAAAGTGATCACTACTGCCGAAGTACGACGTATCGGTGCCGAAAATGTAAGCCGCAAGATCCTTCGATACCGATCTGATTGTACAGACATCTATGTCAGCTTTGATGTGGATAGCCTGGACGCGTCTATTTCAAAAGGAACAGGCACGCCGGTTAGCAACGGCTTGAAAGAAAGAGAAGCGGAGGACTTGATCAGTAAGTTCATGCAAAGCCGTAAAGTATGTTGCTTTGAAATTTCGGAGGTCAATCCTACCCTCGACAAAGAGAATTTAATGGCCGAAATTGCTTTCAATATCCTGCAACGCTCTGTGAACATTCTGATGATGAACTAAAACCAGAAACCGGGACTTTCGACCCGGTCTCTTTTGTCCTGTATTTCAACCAAAAAAAACGTCTGTTTGAACGGCTCAGGCCGTATGGTTCGGTCCTCCTGCATGGTCTGTATCGAGCAACAAGCGAAAATTCATATTCTTCTCAGATGCATCTTGTGAATGCACCACTTGGTTGCTAAGCCATTCGCACCATTTCTTTTGCAATAAATATCGGGAGGCGTCGTTCAAGCGGGAAGATTCACTACTGCAGGTACAGATGGCCGTGAGTGAGGTGTTGGGAGGGTACATGGGGTTACGAATTAAAAACGGATATGCTATCCGAATATCGCAATACTTAACGGCGGAATGGCGGGTTTTAGTATCACCATCCGCTTTTTTTTATCGATTACGTCTATGACCAACGAGGCATTTATTCCAGTTCCATCCCCTCCATAATCCGGGTGATTGGTATTTAATAATTCGGTCCACGCAATCTTACCCTGTAGGGTAAACGAAGATGTGTCGAAAGACTGATCGGACAGATTCATGATTACAAAGACATCATCGGCTCGACGCTTTCCTTTTCGAATGAAAGCCAGTACGGCATCTTGTCGGCGGTTGACTTCGATCCATTGGAATCCGGACGAGTCAAATTGTTGCTGATACAATGCAGGATGTTTTCTGTATAGATGCAACAGATCGCGTACACAACGTTTTAAACCCCTGTGTGCATCATGTTGCAAGAGATGCCAGTCCAGCTCCCGGTCTTCGTTCCATTCCGACGTTTGCCCCCATTCATTCCCCATGAAAAGTAATTTAGCACCCGGATGCATAACCATATACGCATACAGTACCCGCAGGTTGGCCCATTTCTGATGTTCCAATCCGCGCATTTTATAGATCATTGGACTTTTCCCATGTACCACCTCATCATGACTGAGTGGTAACATAAAATGCTCATCATAAAAATACATCATACTGAATGTGATCAGGTTTTGATCATGCGGCCTGAAAATATGTTCCGTTTTGAAATACCGAAACGTATCGTGCATCCAGCCCATCATCCACTTCATACCAAAGCCCATGCCGTCCATGAATGTAGGGCGGCTGATTCGTGGCCAGTCGGTGGCTTCTTCGGCAATGGTTTGCACATCGGGGAAATCGCGGTAGATGGTCTCGTTCAGGTCTTTGATGAATGCAATTGCCTCCAGATTTCCATTACCCCCGAATTCATTGGGCTCCCACTGGCCATGTTCGCGCGAGTAGTTGAGTTTGAGCATGGAACTCACCGCATCTACGCGAATGCCGTCG
>JBJTXG010000077.1:0-7508 GCA_046082125.1 Ferruginibacter sp.
CTGACCATAAAGGATCTTTCAAAATGGATCAAGCTATCCGAGTCACATCTCTACTGTTTGGTCAGTAAGAAAAAGATTCCCTTTATCAAATTAGGTGGCAAACTTCTTTTCAGCACCATCCAGATTAGGAATTGGATAGACCAGAATTCATTTTGCCCTGTAGTGACAAAGCAGCTCGCCTATATTTCACTCAAGATTAGATATATTAGTAAAAAGAACGGACTTACTATTCTATGTACCACTTTAATCAATGCGCAAATCGTTTTTTTCTGCTACTGCTCGCACTGGCTATCGCTCTAACCAGCTGTGATCTTTCCAGCGAAGAGCCCAAACCGGAAAACAAACAAGAAGAGCTTCGGCAACAGATCAAAGCCTGGGTGCAAGGCATCTCTCCCGCCGGACAAACGCAAGATTCGTCTAGCATTCGGTCCGCGGAAAGCACCATAAAATTCTACCGGTCAAGAAAATTCGATCCGTTATGGATAACCGTTGATAGCATCACCTCCTCTGCAAAATCACTGATCACGTTTATCCAAGAGGCGCGCTGCTACGGACTCTTCCCCGAATACTATCACGCACAAATCCTCTCCTCTATCCGATCAACGTTCGAGCAAGACACACTGGGCACCGGTGCCCGAAAGGACCTTGGTCAATGGGCCCGAATGGACATCCTGCTCACAGATGCCTTTCTTACAATGGCCAGACATATTCACCGTGGGCACCTCCCGCTGGATAGTCTGGTAAAGGAGAAAAATTATTCGATCGACTTTTACTTTGAATCCCTCAACAAAGCCATTAAAACCAACAATCCCGATTCCATTCTCCTAACGCTGGAACCCAAGTCGGCCGGATATCAAGAACTTAAAAAAGCCCTTCCCAATTTTCTTCGCCGCGCACAATTCAAAAAACAATACACCTTCGTACAGTATCCTTTTCAAGACTCGCTGCAATTCATTCGTTCACTCGTTATCCGCCTGCAAGAAGAACGCTACATCGACACCTCCATCCAACAACTCGATTCACTGGAGTTATCCGGCATATTGAAAAAAGTACAATCTGACCGCGGATTGAAAATTGACGGAAAATATGGACCGCAGCTTATCCGCTCGCTGAACAATAACGATATCCAAAAATTTAATGCCGCCGCGATCAACCTCGATCGATACCGAATGGCGCAGGATACCCTGCCCGAAAAATATCTGGTGGTGAATCTTCCCGCATTTGAATTGATGGTGGTCGATCAAGATACCGTTGCACTCAGTTCGCGCGTGATCGTCGGAAAACCCAAAACACCTACCCCGATCCTCAATAGCCAAATGGGGCAACTCATTGTATTTCCTACGTGGACGATCCCCGCCAGCATCATCGCAGATGAGATCTTGCCAGCTGTAAAACGCAACCCCGGCTACCTCGCAAAAAAAGGATACGGACTGTACGATTTTGAAGGAAATGAAGTGGATCCGTACACCGTCGATTGGTCGCGTTACAAAAAAGGCATCCCCTATAAAATCGTACAGGGTGAGGGCATCGGAAATGCACTGGGGATCATGAAATTCAATTTCCAGAATGAACATGGTGTCTATCTGCACGATACCAATCAAAGAGGTTTATTCCAAAACGAGAACCGCTCGCTGAGCCATGGCTGCGTACGTGTTCAGAATTGGCAAGGACTCTATCGCTATCTCATATCGCTGGACAGTATTCAATCCATAGCAAGTTCCAGCTCCTATACGCGGACCGATTCAATCGTTCATTGGCTCAAGGAACAAAAAAGGCGAGTGATTCCCCTGAAAAGCAACTTGCCGATCTATTTCAGGTACTACACCGCCGCCGGTAAAAAAGGAAAACTGGAATTGTATAACGATGTGTATGGATTAGATGGGCAACTACGGGAGTGGCTGAAGAATGATCGATGATCTTTCGACGACTAATAATAATAGCCGAAAATGATATTCATCTCATCCTGGCTCGTGAACCCGAAGGCAACACCGATGGAACTGGGATTATAATAGGTAACCTCTGATGTTAGTCCCTCTCCGGGTTGCAACACGATGGGTGTGGCAAAGGACTTTACCAGCGGGTGTTCCCAATCGGTATTGGTATAAATGATCTCTCCATTGCGCGTACCGCCGGCGATCTTGATCACGAATTTCTCTCCGAGCTTATGAAAATGGGAAGTAAGCATCACCACCCGGGTGATGGTATTGAACGTAAATGTTTTCGTGAAAGTTTGACGGGAGTTGGGCGGAATGTTGATATCAAAATTATTCAGGTCAAGCGTCTTGGCTTCATATTGAACCGAGGCGGCCGGCACGGTATATAGATTCAAGTAGTTCTGTCCGGTAAGTGAGAAGTTGGTTCGATTGAAATAATGCGCATTCATATCTACCGGGGTTCCCGGCAAAAATTTCAGTGCTACACCGGTGGGTAAGCTAATATCCGTATTGACATCCGTTCCGCCGCCCAGAAAAATATGGTTCTGCATTTGTTGCAGGGTGGTCGAGTTCATTACGCCGGTGACCGGATCCCGCAGG
Organism: Ferruginibacter sp.; assembly: GCA_046082125.1. Lineage (GTDB taxonomy): Bacteria > Bacteroidota > Bacteroidia > Chitinophagales > Chitinophagaceae > Ferruginibacter. The sequence goes on from JBJTXG010000077.1 coordinate 2,535, forward strand.
TCGCGAAGCTGATCGACGGGCGGAAGTCCCGTGAGGCTTCGAAAACTATACAGAACAAAATGATGGCTGTTGGAGGCCCCACGCATTTGCAGACGGTTCACATACACGGTGCCGGTGGTGGGCGTGTTTTTGCGAACAAATACTTCGCGTTCAAAATTTTTAGGGATCTCGAACGGATCGATGGTGAGTTGAAAACCGGCTCCGGCAGCAGGCGGATCCAGGGGTTGCACGGGTGCCTGGCAAGCACTGTTGTCATTTAATATATTGTCATCGATAGAGCCGCTAGTCTTACTGGCACTGGCATTGATCCAGCGACGAATGAATTCAACTTGCCCCTTACTGAGTACCTGTCCGCCCAACGGCATCTGCGAACCGTAATTGCCTGTGGAGGAGTGATGAGCAGTAGCACACGTGATCTTGTGATAAAGAAAGCTGGCTTCGGCATCACCGGGGTTGACCAGTTTAAAATTACTTGCGAGTGCCGCTGCGTTCTGCGGAGCTTTATTGATCAGCTGATCGAACGATTGTCCCGCCGCCAAGATCAATCCGTGTTGCGGATACGTGGCATCCGAAGCAGACGAATGACATCCACTCGTAGCACAAGTAGGCGTTAATACCTGCTCTTGTATTATATCAAAATCCGGCCGAGCCGAATCAGTCGATTTCTTACAGGAATACACAAACAACAACAACATGAATACTACAAACCGCATACAATTAACTCTTTAAACTATTCAAACTAACTCCGAACTACAAACTCCAAACTCTAATCCGTTACTCTACCGCCCGCATTAAACCAAGCCGTAATCGCCAGTCGGTCAGTGACGGGAATAGGACCACTGGTTGGCATCCATCCGCCCGTGCCTTGCACCGCGCGGACGTTGATGCGATCTTTTGCCGAAACAATGGCGCAATCGGTACTCAGGTTCACGCCGCCGTTTGCAGTGGTGGCGTTGTGACAGCTTACGCAATTATTTTGAATGATGGTTTTGACCGCATTGAATAAAGGTCCGGCCGAACGCGTTCCCACACTGATCGACCCTTGCGTACCCGTACAACCATTGGCATCTCTGGCCGCAATCGTGTAGGTGCCGGCATTCAAGCTGGCAAAACTGGTAACGGATTGGAAGGATCCTCCATTCAAACTATACGTATACGGAGCCGTACCGCCCGAAGCCGCTACGGCAATAGAGCCGCTGGCACTGACACAGGGAGTAACACCGGTGACGGTGGGATTGACGGCGATCGTGACACCGTTACAACTAACCGTGTTGGTCAGTATAAACGTTGCCGACCCTGTACAACCAGCGGAACTTTTTGCGGTTACCGTGTACGATCCGGGGGCCAGATTCGCAAATTGTCCGGTTGCCTGAAAAGCACCACTATTCAAACTATAGGTAACACTCGAAGCACCGCTCGCACTGGCAATGATCGTTCCGTTGCTGCCGCTGTTGGTGGGATTGGTCGTATTTCCCGTAACGGAAATGGTCACGCCGGCACAAGGATCAGCAGGCGGATCATTCTTGCTGCAAGAAAATCCGATGAAAAGCAACGCAAAGAGCGACGAGATGAAAAACAGCTTTTTCATGGAGGAATCGTTGGTTCCCTTAAAGATACTATGATGGGGATTAAAATCAGAAAAGATTTAATCGGGACGAGCCGCCTCATAATGTTCATAGTAATCAGGTCGTAACGTGCCCATCCATCGGTCCCAGCACAAAAAATACAACCCATAATCACCCTTGAAATACCGGTGATGCTGGTTGTGTGCCGCCGAGGTATTGATCCACCGTCCGATACGAGTTTTATGAAATCCGGCCGGATATAATTCCCATCCCAAATGCCCGTGCACGTTATACACGATCATAAAAAAGAAAAACAGAAAAAAATGAGCTTCCGGTGTAATCGCTTTTTAGCATGCTCAGTATCTTATGATTGAAATGAAAATCTCCCTCCTGCTTACACGGGATATACAGGTATTCAACATTTGTATCTGTCGGTAGAATCCAGTTATCAAATATCGAGGAATCTGTATCTTCTAATACGCTAGCAGTACGCTCTATGTCGGATTTACTGAGATCTATTTGCAGAGAACAAAAATCATAATCCGCAAATTTTCCGGTGAGTAGTCTTCCGTTGATGATCTCAATCTGTAAACGCCTCTTTGTGTGGTGGGGGAACGACCATTGGTTTGGTAAACCATTTTCATATGGGTTTCTATATCTTGATTCGATAGACGATTCCCTTACGTGTAACTTCGTGAGATGCAAATGGGAACACTCGCTTTTTTGTGTATCCATCACATAAGTGTTGTAATGAGATAGCATAATGCAACCTATAATCTAATTCCATTAATTTCTCACTAACAAACTCCCATGCTTTCTTATAGTCGCGAAAATTCTTGACGTGTTGGAATCTTTTTTGGCTCACCTTCTTTTTGTAAACGCTTACCATGATTCTATCAATTTTAGACTGATAAATATTTTAAGATTTAGGGCTATTCGCACTAAAATAGACTTTTTAAAATATGTAAAATGTAGCACCAACGAAGGATGGTCTTATTAGATAATAATCATTTAGAAGTTAAACATTTCTGATCATTCAGGAGAAAGTAGTCAGACACAATAAAATTGTTTGCGTTTTTTTCATTGAGCCGGATGACATGACTAGTATTAAAACTATTTGATCTGGAAATGGAGCCGTATTTTAAGCTCATTTTTATGTTTCCTTCCATTGTTTTAAGCGGAACATTTCCCTTATTGTTTTCTTCCGAGATAGGAATCAGCATGAATGAGAATCGCTTTTTTGAGAAATAGGTGTTTATGACTGGTTGAATCAATGAATATTTACCGCCAAACTGAAAATCATAACCTTGTGAGGTGATTGAGTTCGCTTTCGTGTGGGATAGTAAATTCATGTAGGGCAACGTAAGATTTTTTTCTAACAGTTGGAAAATAAATGCCGGGCTGCACTGAAAAATGCAATCCTTGATGTATCTCTGATAGGATGAATATTTTTTCTTGAGGGGTTCTTTAATTCTGTCAATGTGCGGCACTTTGGGAATCAGATCTTTTCCTTGAATTAGATCGTCATAAAACGATTCTTTGAAAATCGGATATTTATTACCAAAATGAAGATTCATGAAATGCTCTTGGATCCGAAGTAAAATATTGTTTGTATGAATGCCTACATAAAGGGGGGTAAATCTTGTTAATGTTTCATTATTTGTTCCCCAAATGTATACGCCGGGGCTCCTGAATCGCTTTTCTTCATTTATCTTTTCAAAGTCAAGCGCGTTGTAAATGCCAAAGAGATCAAGATCTGTGATTGCATTCATGTTGCCATTCATTTTAAGTCAAATACATTTATTATAAATGTAGTGAAGCCAATTCCTTTAGAGGCCTTGTGATGCCAGTTATTATTCCATTCCGTACCCCAATGGTGATGTACCGGGTGGGGGAGCTAGAAAATTCCTTCTGCTGCTTCTGCTATTGAATCGGTTTATGCTTGGCATAGATGCCTTGACAAACTTTGTCCATCGCCTTGAAAAGTTTCATGTCCAGGTCGGCGGCCCTCGACATACTGGTCAAGGTTAGAACCGCGTTGTACAGGATCTCATTGTCAGTCCGGGCAACACGCTCCACAAAATTTATTTTCGTAGTCCCCTTGAGTGATTCTGATACATTCACCTCCTGGGTCTTTTCGTCAATGGCAAATAAGAAATTCATGTGTTTGGCCTTTAAAAAATTGTCGTTTTAATGCAGGTGGCACCGTCCACTTGAACGGGTGGTTCGGTTTCTGCACCGAGCTCCTTTTTGGGTTGTTCCCGTACATTGTTGGGAGACGCCAGAAGATGTGCGTGGGGCCGATTGGGTGGTTGGCCGTACAACAGTCGCTGCACTGTCACAACAATCAACACCTACCTTTCGGTTGTGAATTTTGCAGTAACAGCTGTTCGATTTACTGCGGTTGCATTTTTGACAAAGCAATTGAATGTTCACGTGTTCATTGCTGCCACCACAAGAAAAGGGTTTGATGTGATCATACTCCAACTTCAGCGAGCTACCACAGCAGCGACACTTTCCCCCATCCCGGGCAAATACAACCTTTTTGGTACTGGTCGAGATCGTGCGACTCTGCGAGAAAGAAGATAAACTGAACAGCAGAAGCGATAAGACCAGACAAATTTTTCTCATAACAGCGCTTATAACGACTTTTACATATGATCGATCCCGATCAAGATACATAAATTAATGATCGGTCACATTAGTCAAAATATTTTTGTAATATTGAAATAAGCGGATAGCTGATTGACCGCTGTGTCATAATGACTACATGTAATTAAATTTGTAGGACTCAATCTTTCAATGCCATGGCGAAATGTAAAAACTGCGATTACCCCTATGCAACCGGTAGCAAGTGTCCGAATTGCGGCAGCACCAACCCGAGCGGCGGCTCCACGATCGGAAGCATCGTTATCGGAATTTTCGTCGTAATCGTACTCATCAAGAGTTGCAGCTAAAAACAAATCGACATTCGCCCTCATTCCACATCCTTCTCCCGTCCGAACCATACCACGGCATAGTTTCCGAGCATACCGACCCCGATGGCGTTCCAGGATTCTTTCCATACTCCAACGTTTAGTATAACCTCATTGTGTCCGGAACTGAATTGCCAGCTGTCCAACGCTTCGATCGGATTGGCACCGGCCGAATTCATGTGACTAATCTCATAACCATTTCCCTTGTATTTCGTCAACTCGCGGGGCTTGCTCCACATACAGGACGCTTGTGCATGATCACGCGTGTAACAACAGGCTGTCCATTTTCCCTTCGAACTCCAACTGTGCAAATTGCAATTGCCATACACCGGCTTGTTGTCGTTCAGGTCCTTCACGTGTATCTGCGCCACGGTCGTCAACGACTTGGACAGAGGGATCACCGGCAGCCTCTGTTGCTTGCGATACGCCATGAT
>JBJTXG010000078.1:0-4056 GCA_046082125.1 Ferruginibacter sp.
CCACCTCCACCACCACCGGATGCCCCGGAGGCACCACCCGTTCCACCAGCTCCTCCATAATAGTTGAAAGGAGCCGTAAAACCTAGATTCCCAGTATTAATCGCAGCAGCTCCGGCAGCCGTCGTATTATTTGAACTGGCCAATGCACCTCCATTGCCACCTTTTGCTAAAATTGTTGTGGCAGCCCCAAACCAAGAGTCTCCACCAACTGGTCCGGCACCAGCACCTCCAACCCCTCCAGCCCCAACGGTAACCGTATAAGTGCTCCCAGGAACTACAGTAAATCCAGTTCGTTTAACATAACTTCCACCCGCACCACCTCCACCAGCAGAAGGATTACCGGTAGCAGCACCACCCGCACCACCGCCACCCCAGCATTCAACGGTAACGGAGGTAATTCCGAAAGGGACTGTAAAAGTTCCGGAAGTTGAAAAAGTTTGAGTTTGGGAAAAAGTGACTGTATTGAAGAACGATAGCAAAAACAATACAAAGACCACCCTGACAAGAATTGTCAAGTATGAAGAAGAGTTGTATTTAGGTAAGCGTTGTTCCACTTTATTGTACAACTTGTTTTCTAAGTACGAAGTAACAATCGTGGAATTTCAGAGAATGGGAGGATTAGATTGGCTCGTTCGCGATGAACACAAACGTAGAGGTTGCAAAAGCAAAATTAAACCATGAAAGGTGCATTTACAAGTAAATACTACATTAAATTCAAATTATTTTTCAACAAAAAAACAAACTGGTAAAGGATTCTAATCCGTTGAATATCAAATTAATAGTATAGTTTCCGTTTTTGAATTTCGAGCTAAGATTGATGATCAGCAACTGATTAGCGTCAGATAGGTTTACTGTCCCCGTTTGTATTTTTCGACCATTTAAATCGTAGATGCAGTAAAAAGCCTTTCCAATGAGCCCAGTTTGGTTGACCATTTTAAATTGTTTCCCTGAAACTGGATTAGGAGTAACCACAAAAGAAGCATTATTTTCGTTACTGAGTCCATTCACACTGACAACAGGACTGCAGACAAATCTTCCCTCGGTCTCCCTGCTTTTAATTCTGTAAAAAATACCACTAGCCGGGGCCGTCTGATCGATAAACTGATACCTTCCAATGAGATTGGATTGTGTCAATAACGAAGCTATTATTTCAAAACTTCTTCCTTCTATGCTTCTTTCTACATCAATGCCTGAAAGCGTTCCGGTTTGTTCGATCTCCTAGTTTACCTGCACCTGCTTCTCTGTTTTTCTGACCGCCCGCACCTCCGCCACCCCAACACTCTGCCTTTAATTCGGTTATACCCGCCGGTACAATCACCGATCCCGAACCCGGTGTGGTAACTGTCACGGTCTGCTGAGCCAGCACTATGTTATGCAAAAAAAGGAATGAAAAGATGAGGCAGCAGCTCTTACATACCCGTTGAAGGGAATGCAAGCTATAAGTAAAGCGAGACAGCTGCGAATTCGTTTGCATAGGTTTGGATAGCTACAAATGGATACTTAAAAAGCACCTCAATCACATAGAACTGCTTTTTTTCTAAATTATTGTGACAGTTATTGAGTTTTTATCAACAAAAAAAGGCATCTGTCGATGCCTTTGGGGGTTGGATTAAAAACGAACCGAATATAGATTTCTGTAATTATTGCACATTGACTGTTTTGATCAACTCGTTACCTTCCGGTGTGACAATCCGAAGTCGGTAGATACCCGCTGAAACAGATACCGGCAGTCGAACGGCTTCTACGGAAAGACCGGCTGGCGCATCCACTGCATTCAACGGGATGGCTACCCCATTCATGCTATACATAGTCAGCAAGTAACGTCCACCATAGCGTGAATCAATCGATAAATTCATTTTACGGAATTGAACCGGGTTCGGATAAACCACTACATCAAACTCACCGCGAGCCGCTGCATTGATTTTCAGGATAGTGCTATACTGCACCTCACCATTACGACCAACCGCTTTGATACGATAGTAATTATCCCCTTTAATAAATCCGGCATCATTGGCGAAATAAGATTTTGTACCGGATCCGGTTGTCGAACCAAGCGCTTGTACCGGCGTAAAGCGAACACGATCAACTGAACGCTCAGCGATATACTCCCGAATATCTGTTTCATTGTTGACATTCCAAAACAACTCCACATTTCGACCATTCAACCGTCCATTGAATGAGGTAAACGTGGTTGGGAGCGGCGACAACAACGGATTTCTGAAAACAATCTTAAACCGGTTGGCCGCATTGGAACCTGCTGCTGCCGAAACAGTAAAGTTGTATATGTTGCTACTGTTCAATAGTAATGTTGTGGACGTATTGGTGAAATTATCCACCAGTATTCCTTCCAATCCTGGATGCTCCAGATTATAGGTAATAAGCTGTAATCGGTAATTTCGTTGAGCCATATTCCACATGTTGAAATACGTGGTATCTGTATAATATATTTTCTGGCGTTGTTCAATGGCCAGATTTTGACCAGAACGTAAGATGGCAAAATTTTCTCCAAAGTTGGTGATTTTGGGAGCATCGTCGTCCAACCCATTGGAGAAGGATTCATGATAATTAGTCAGATTGCCATCGGCCAGCGTCAAAGTACCGGTGCCACTTACCTGGTAGAGATTCACCCTCAGGTATTCTTGTCCGGACTGCGCCAACGCAGGATTCAAACTGGCAAAAAACAAGGAAAGCGCTGCTAACAGCTTGTTTTTCATAGGGATAGATGTTGTTTTCACGGTTTTTGTTTTCGTGTAAAGAATGGGTACACAAACAATAACGAAAAACAAGGGATGATTAGTGTGTATTACATTCAAATAAATTGTACAGGGACTATATTTACGTATTAATATCTATCCGAGATACCAATTTTTTCACCAGATTATGTTACATCCATATGAATCAAACTGATGAATTACTTGCATTAAATAAGCTGCTACAAAAGGGTCTAATCGATGAGGAAGATTTCATTCGTTTGAAAAATGAGCTTTTATTGAAGAAAAAAACTGACAATCAACCCAAACTTATTAGACAATCACCCAATGGCCTCCTATTCGTTTTGTGTTGTGTTTTGCTTTTTTTTGCATTGCTGATGGCATATTACATTTGGAGCAACCAGTCGACAAATACATCAGTCCATTACTCGAACGCAACCGATCGTAGCAGTAACTCATTGGAAACGCCGCCAACGTATCTATCCTATTCATTCCCATCAAAACTGCTATATACTTATGAATACGGATCTGCTGCTCAGACCGAATGTTATCCAATAGGCTGGTCTCACGATGGAAAATTTGCCTACGTAAGCATGAATCCAGCCTCGTTAACGGGAAAACAAAAATTGACTTTATACATTCAAGATATGGTTTCAGACAAGTTCGTGGAAAAATCAGAATCGTCAACCCATTTTGAAAGTCAAGAAATAAATAGGCAACGCGCCTGGACTAAGATGCAAAATACGTTTAGCGAATTATTAAAACAACATGCTATTTAGCAGAATAACATTTCGTCTTTAAGCCAGCTTCCCCTTATCAAAAATGACATTCGCTATGGATTCCATTTATACAGCAGGAAAGAATACGAAATGGCTGATTTCCCTGCATTTGTTCAGGCTACGACCATTCATTTGACGATTAATGACAATCTCAACAAGAAGATTTTTGGCCAAAAGTTTGATGATGGCAGAAAAGCCATCGATAATAAAGTAGTGGGGTTCCTCAAAAGCCCATTTGAAAACAGACTAGCCGTATTTTATATGGTCGTCTATCTTGATACAAATTCATTGAAAAAAACGGTCGAATACCGTCTTATTGGTTGTAAAGTTGATTAATGCGTAACCCTTCATCAGCGTAAGCCCCAACACAGATCATACATTTACGACCTAAACTTCCCTCGGGGATTCGCGGATTTATACGGGTCAAATGGTTTGCTCGAACAAGCAGACAGTAATAGAATTAACGTAAACAGCAAAAAAAAGAGATGTCTCATACAATAGTACTAGTTAATTAATTACACTAAGTTAAAAAAACAGCCTTGCTCTGCAAAGAACGATTAATGACT
>JBJTXG010000079.1:0-3471 GCA_046082125.1 Ferruginibacter sp.
CAATCCATACACGAAAGATTATTGCGGCACCTGTACCCGTTGTATAGACGCTTGTCCGACCGATGCTATTTTACCAGACAAAACCATTCGGGGAGACGCTTGTATTTCTTATTTCACCATTGAATTAAAAAACCAGCTGATTCCGGAAAATTGGAAGAATCGGTTTGATAACTGGATGTTTGGATGCGACACTTGTCAGGACGTATGCCCCTGGAACCGCTTTTCAAAACCAAACCGGGAACCGGAATTTGATCCCATTCCATTTATCGTGAATGCCAGTGAAAAAGACTGGTTTGAGCTGTCGGAGATCATGTTTGCTGAACTATTCAAACATTCACCGTTGAAACGGGCCGGCTATGAAGGTATCCGCAGGAATCTTCGTTTTATTGAGAAAGAACAATAGACTTCTATAGGCGTGGTGCGACGTTGAAGACAGTATTGGCTTGTTGCTCCAGCATTGCCTTCAGTTTTTCAAGCGCTTGTTTTTGTCCGGGTTTCACCTGTTGATCGAAAAAAATACCGGAAAACCGATCCCAAGGGTACCATTTTGTAATGGTGTGGATAGTCCAGTTAAGAGAAAATACCTGATCCTGAACAGGTAAAATTGAAAAATGAAGTACCAGTGGCGACTTTCCCGGACTCAACCAACGATAGTATATTCCGGATGTGTCTGATCGCCATAATTCGATTCGATTCATTTGGTTTTTCTGAGTCCACTCAACAGCCTGAAAACGGCCGGATGTTTGTACGAATGCAAATTGGATTGATGTGATGGAGTCCGATGAGAATGGAAACCAACTTGGCCAGGACCGAAGATCATGTAACTGGCTTTCTATGCGATGTCGAGAAGAATATATCGTAACCGATTCGGCAGAGTGAACCGAAGAGGGCATGAGGAGGGATATGCCCGTTATGAGCAATCCTAAAAAAACAACCCCTAATAAAACACCTTTAATATACCGCATCGTTATTCCCATTTAAAAACCCTGATTGCCAATAAATAAACCAGCAACCCCCATCCAAGTAAAATGAGCATTTCCCAACGAACAGCCCATAAGGAAGCCCCGTCGAAAGCCACTTTCCGCATCGCCGCATTCAAATGTGTCAGGGGCATTGCATTGGAGATAGGCTGTAACCAGGATGGAAAATTATCGATCGAAAAAAAAGTACCTCCCAACAAAAATTGGGGCAATGTAATTAGATTGGCAAACGGTGGAATCGTGCTGTCATTTTTGGCAATCCCGCTCACAATGAAACCAAAACCCATGAAAACAAGCAAGCCCAAAAAACTCAGTACCATCATATTGAGGAACGTACCAAATCCATTCACCAAGGTGAAGCCAAATAAAAAATGGCCAACCAAAATGATGACAACGGCGGTCAGCAATTGAAATAGTATCCGGCTTAACCCCTCACCCATCAAAATATACCCTTTGTGAATAGGCGTGGCAAAAAACCGTTTCAGTACCAAGGTATTTCGCAGATTGAAAAATATGAATGCAACGCCAAACACACCCGCACTCAATAAGGAGAAGCCGAGCTGTCCGGGTAAAATAAAATCAATGGTTCGGTATGGCCGAAGCTGGGCGACATCCTGTGTTGGGTTAAACTCCAACACGCCATAAGCAGCCCGGTTGGGATAGGCCTGATCACTGATGTGTTGTAAACTATTTTGCAACAAGGCTTGCAACTGTGGCCAGGTGTCGTTGTTGGATGACGTGGTTTGCATGCTCAGCCGATAAGCCGAGTCATTGACAGCAGGTGCTATATGCAGCACAGCCTGAATGGTTCTTTTGGAAAGCGCTTGTTGCAAGTCGGCCGCTGGAGGCAGCGGAACCACTTTAACTGCCGAAGCAGGCGATGTAAGAAACGCATAGATGCGGTTAGTCGTATCACTGTCTTTTGTAAACGAAACCGTGAAGGTTTGTTTACCTCCTCCTTCACCGATAAAGCCAAAAACCAAAATGAATATGAACGGAAAAATGAAACTAAAAATCATGGCCGAGGGACTTCGGGTAATAGCCCGCAAACTGGCGCTGGTGATGGAGAGCATCGCCCTCAGCTGACTGTATTTCATGTTATAAATGCAAATCTAACTATTTCAACCAATTCCGCTTCTTACCTTTGGCAGAACCTCGATTAAGCCATGTATCACCATGCCTTCTTGTTGCTTGGGTCTAATATGGATGAACCAATCAACCAATTGGAAACGGCCCGCAAATGGGCCAGCGCCCGGGCAGGCGATCTGATCCATGCATCTGCTTTGTACAAAACGGCAGCCTGGGGCAATACAGAACAACCTGATTTCATCAACCAGGTCATCTTAATCAGAACAGCGTTAACACCCCAGGAATTACTAAATACGCTTCTGCTTATAGAAACAGACATGGGTCGAATCCGAGCAGAAAAATACGGACCGCGCCAAATCGACATAGATATTTTACTATACGACGATATCACGTTGAACACACCGACTTTGACTATTCCGCACCCACAAATGCCCTTTCGCCGATTTACCCTTTTGCCCCTTGGCGAAATTGCGCCAACGCTCTGCCATCCTGTGTCGGGACTCACCATCCAAACCTTGATCGACCAATGTACCGATCCCCTATTTGTTGAAAAGTTATAGCAGTCCGGTTGATGCTTTGCCGTAGTTTTGCCGCTCACATGAAGTACTCTTTTATTACAGTTGAAGGCAATATTGGCGCGGGTAAAACCACACTGGCGAACATGCTGAGCCATCACTTTGGCACTAAACTCATCCTAGAACAATTCGCAGATAATCCCTTTTTGACTAAGTTCTACGAAAAACCCGAACAATATGCGTTTCCATTAGAATTATTCTTCATGGCGGAACGATACAAGCAGTTGAAAGACATGTTGCATACGCAAGACTTATTTCAGCAAAATACAGTATCCGACTATTTGTTTACAAAATGTCTTTTGTTTGCCAAAGTCACCTTGCCCGAAGAAGAATTCAAATTGTATCAGAAATTATTTGACATCATCCACCCGCAAATTGTGAAGCCAGACTTGCTGATTTATCTGCATAGTCCCGTCACCAAGCTGCAGGAAAATATCAAAAAAAGAAACAGGCATTTTGAGCAGAATATCCCCGACAGTTACCTGCTGAACGTACAGGAAACCTATTTGCAATATATCAAACAACATGAAGTGAAAACCTTATTTGTGGACGCTTCCAATGCCGATTTCCTGGACCGACCCGAGCATTTTCGCTTTTTACTGGATGCTTTGGACAAAGATTATGAGCCCGGCCTGCATCCATTGACTATTCCTGACTAGACCCTTTTGCCTCGCATGTCTGAAATCAATCAGGAAAAAAAAACTATAGCTAAACCAACGGTCCGCGACGCCTGGTCGATTCGTGAGTTGCGCTATTTTTTAGGGGGGCGGTTTTCATTCATCATGGCCATCCGCATGTCGTTGACCATCCTGGGCTGGTGGGTTTAT
>JBJTXG010000080.1:0-3602 GCA_046082125.1 Ferruginibacter sp.
ACATCCATGGAAAATCCCCGCTTGCTTTGATGTAAAACAACTCCTCGTTGCTGCGCGATGACCCATTGGTCGTGCAAACGAAAAATGCCAAAAACAACAGCCAACCAGATGACCCATAAGGGACGACGATGTTCAAGAAACCAATCCACAGCAATCAGCATCAGGATAACAAGGCAAACACTCCAAAAGGGGAAATGAATATTTGTAATCAAACCACCGGGCAGATCGGCAAACCATTGTACAATGGCATTCATCCATTGCAAACCCGTTTTGACCAACCATGTTATCCAGTTGTTTAGCGGATCAACGTTTGTCGTAACGAGTATTAGTATCTCTCCGAATAATAATGCGGTTGAAAGGGGTACTACGATCAGGTTTACCGGTAAGAAATACACCGGAAACTGGTGAAAATAATAGAGACAGAGTGGCAACGTGGTGATTTGGGCCGCTATGGTAACCGAAGCCATCTCTCCTGCTTTATTCAACAAAACGTTCGATGATTTTAAATAGCCGGCCAACCGATTTTGTAACCATACAATACCTACCAGTGCGGCATAACTCAGTTGAAAACCCACATCCCACAGCAGATACGGGTTATACCATAGTAATAAAAATGCCGATGCGGCCAGCATATTTGGCAGTGATGACTTCTTTTGAACCATCGAACCAACCACAATGCAGGTAAACATAACGGCGGAACGAAGCACGGAAGCGGAGGCACCTGTGAGCAATGAGAAAATCCACAAACATAATAAAACCACCAATCCTCGCCATATCACTGAATTACGAAAAAACGGCAGTTGACAAAAAAGCCAGTTGAGGGCAATATAAATTAATCCAAGATGTAATCCGGAAATAGCGATGATATGGATAACCCCCGTTTGGCTGTAGGCTTGTAATACCGTTGGATCGAGATCGGCCCGATAGCCAATGAGCAAGGCCTCGGCAACTCCCAAGGTGCCATCATCGCGGGAAAGGCGGATTTTTAGTTGAGTCAGAATCCAGTCCCGCCAGGCAAAAAGATAGGTTTTACAATCCGTTGGGGGCGTTTCATTGATCCATGAAATATCGGAAGCATTGAGAAAAAGCTGATGGTATTGCTGATGAAAGGCCCGATAGCGAACCAAATCGAAATCACCGGGATTACCAGCAGGCTGAATGGGCTGCGGTGGCTTGTGGATCACGAATTGCCTACCATAGACCGGTTGTTTTTGGCGATCTTCCTTTCGAAAATAAACCGGCAATGTTCCGGACACCTTGATTCGATGATGACCCCTTATCAAGTATTCAACACGACAATCCGCTTTATAGGTTTTATTTTTTTCTTCCAGCGGCTCCAGCAATCGCAGGCAAAGAGAATCACCGAGCTGAAATTGATTTCCGTACCAATTGGCATCATGACGAAGATCGGCTCGATCGATTACCCATTGGCCGAGAAAAAAAAACAGCATCCAGTAGAAAAGGCCTGTAAGGGTGAACCATTGATTTCGGATGGGCCATTGGCATCGGTTGACAAAAAAAAGTAAACCAAGAAGCATTATCGTCGCAACCATCAAAGAAAAAACGTCCATTGGATAATACCAGCCAGTGAAAATACCTGCTCCAAAGCCCAGTAAGGGACGAAGCATGGGAATGGGTTTTTGGAAATATGGATGCGACACGGACATCGTCCGAATGTAAGACCGTCCTCTTTGTCGAAAAAAGGGAAATCAACTGATTGTAGACGGGAAATAACGGTCTTTTATTGTTGTGATCGGTCACAAATTAGACACGAATGCAGACCGGAGTGTCTGCATAAATTCCGACACTCCGGTTTTATAATCCGGACATTGATCGTCCGGATCTGTATCTAGAGAATCGTTGATTTGTCTGGACCACGTACGAACCAGGTTCGAACCAACAATACCTAATTTGAGTGAAATACTATTTCGACAAATGCATACTGCGCTCCTTATACAGTTGCCTGAAATAAGGATCTCGGAGGTCTTTGATGAAACGGATTGCTTCTCCGGTACTTTTCATTTCAGGTCCGAGCTCCTTATTCACACCGGGGAATTTATTGAAGGAAAATACCGGCTCCTTGATGGCAAAGCCGGTCAGGTTTTTTTGGAAAGTAAAGTCTTTTAACTGAGCGGATCCCATCATCACTTTGGTCGCTACATTCAGGTAAGGTATTTGATAAGCTTTGGCGATGAAAGGCGTGGTGCGCGATGCCCGAGGATTGGCTTCGATGACATATACATGACCATCTTTGATAGCAAACTGAATGTTGATGAGTCCTTTGATTTGTAAGGCACGGGCAATTTTTTCAGCATACTCTTCCATGGTCTGTACAATCAGTGGACTCAGATTGAACTGTGGTAACACCGCGTTGCTATCGCCACTATGTATACCGGCCGGCTCAATATGTTCCATCACGCCCATCACATGAAAATCGGTTCCGTCGAAGATCGCATCGATCTCCGCTTCCTGACAACGGTCGAGGAAATGGTCAATCAATATCTTATTGCCGGGCAAATGCTTGAGCAAACTGAGCACGCCTTTTTCCAATTCCTCATCATTGATGACGATGCGCATGCGTTGTCCGCCGAGCACATAACTCGGACGAACCAGTACCGGATAGCCCACTTCCTGTGCCACTTCGATCGCTTCATCGGTATTGTAAGCAGTGCCATACTTGGGATAAGGAATTCCCAGTGCTTTCAGCAGATCACTGAAACGGCCACGGTCTTCGGCGATATCCATATTATCGAATGAGGTGCCGATGATATTGATCCCTTTTTCATGTAACCGCTTAGCAAGCTTCAACGCTGTTTGTCCGCCGAGCTGCACGATCACGCCTTCCGGTTTTTCATGTTCCACAATTTCCCAGAGATGCTCCCAGAATACCGGCTCGAAATAGAGCTTGTCGGCAATATCGAAATCAGTGGAAACCGTTTCCGGATTACAATTGACCATGATCGCCTCATATCCGCATTCCTTGATGGCCAACAATCCGTGTACGCAACAATAATCGAATTCGATGCCTTGTCCGATTCGATTGGGTCCACTGCCTAACACGATGATTTTTTTCTTATCGGTCACAATCGACTCATTCGAAAGCAATTGTCCTTCCGTTGGTTTGTTCTCGAAAGTAGAATAGAAATATGGTGTTTTCGCTTCAAACTCGGCACTGCAAGTGTCCACCATTTTGAAAACGCGGGTGAGTCCCATGGCTTTTCTGCGCTGATACAAGGCCTCAGCATCTTCTTCACGCATGATGCGAACGATCTGCTCATCACTGAACCCAAGCGTTTTTGCTTCTGTCAGTAACGCATCGGGCAGCGACTTCATATCATGCTTGGCGAGTTGTTTTTCCAGCTCACAAATTTTCTGAATCTGATAAATGAACCACCGATCGATACCGGTATTCTCACAGATTCTTTTTACACTGGCGCCTGCCATCAATGCATCTTTGATTCGGAACAGGCGATCCCATTTGGGGATTTTTATATAATCGAGCAGTTCATCCGAATGCATCAGACTTTTTCCGTAATAACCCAGGCCTACGGCTTCGTTCTCCAAACTCTGACAAGCTTTTTGAATGGCTTCAGCAAAGCTGC
>JBJTXG010000081.1:0-2280 GCA_046082125.1 Ferruginibacter sp.
GCATCCATCTGTATTTCCATGCCCAGTGATTTTGAATCGCTGAATGTATCGGTAGCTACCGGTATTCTTTTATACGAAGCCAGTCGGCAACGGATTGGCTAAACGATTTCAAACAGGTTATTAGACTTCCATATGCATACATCCATTAAAATCATCGAATGTCCGCGAGATGCCATGCAAGGCTGGCCGGCCATGATTTCCACTGAGCATAAAGTCGAATATATCAATCAATTACTGAGCATCGGTTTTGATACTATTGATGTGGGCAGTTTTGTTTCGCAGAAGGCCATTCCGCAAATGGCCGATACGTCGGAGGTGCTGCGCCGGATCAACTGGCAAACATCCGCATCCTCGTTGTTAACGATTGTGGCTAATGTACGCGGCGCCGAGGAGGCGTCTGCGTTTGAGCAGGTTCAGTATCTCGGTTATCCGTTTTCGGTATCGGAGACGTTTCAGCAGCGGAATACGAATGCGGGCATCGAGGATTCTTTTGAACGGTTGCGCGCTATTCACGCCATCAGTGAATCGGCTCAAAAAACAATGGTGGTCTATCTCTCCATGGGATTCGGTAATCCCTATGGTGATCCCTATGATGAGTCGGTTGTGCTCGCCTGGGCTGAGCGGATTGCCTCTTTGGGTATTCGCATTATTTCGTTGGCGGATACGGTTGGACTGGCTACCGCTCCTCAGGTTGGTCGGGTAACGGCTCACCTGATTACATCATTACCCGGAATCGAAATAGGGGTACACCTTCATTCGTCGCCAGCTAACCGCGCTGAAAAAATCAATGCGGCACTTGATGCAGGATGTCAACGCTTCGATGGTGCCATTCGCGGAATTGGAGGATGCCCGATGGCAGGCGATGCCTTGGTTGGTAATATGGATACCGGTTGGATGGTACAAGCGTTTCGGCAAAAAGGCATCGACCTTGGCTTGGATCCGGATAAACTGCATGAAGCCGAACGGTTGGCCGCCTCTATTTTTACTGATCACTCATAAACCTAGCAGGTATACCTATGCAGTTTCATCTTGCGCTCGATCCAACGTCTTTTCCCGAAAAAATAGCTCACCAGCATCGTTTGTTCCTGATTGGCTCCTGTTTTACTGAGCAAATGGGTGCCAAACTGCGTTCCTATAAGTTTGATGTTACCGATAATCCCAACGGAATCCTGTTCAACCCAATGAGCATAGCCCAAGCCTTGGCTGGTTATCTGAAGCCCAAGCATTACACCATGGCGGATTTATTCGAGCGAGACGGCCTATGGGGAAGCTGGGATCATCATACACGATTTTCTCGAACCAACCCGGAGGAATCAGTACAGCTCATTAATCAGTCGCAACAGATGGCACACACCTCCCTGAGAAACGCCAACTGGTTGTTGATCACCTTGGGATCAGCCTTTGGGTATGAACGCAAAGGAGCGGGTGTGGTGGCCAATTGCCACAAAGTGCCGGCCGATCAGTTTCACAAGCGACTTTTTAATAGCCATGAGATCATGTCGGTGTTGAAGGAGCAACTCGCCGACGTACGTCGCTTTAATCCGGGCATCCGGATCATTTTTACCATTAGTCCGGTGCGCCACTTGCGGGATGGTTTTGTAGAAAACAATCGGAGTAAAGCCCAGCTGATCACAGCCGTGCATGCGTTGTGTGAGGAGCTTCCTGGTTGCTATTATTTTCCGGCCTATGAATTGGTGATTGATGATTTACGCGATTATCGTTTCTATGCAGAAGACTTGGTCCATCCCAATTATGCGGCCACCAACTATGTGTGGGAAAAATTCAGGAAAGTGGCATTATCGATTGATGCTGAATTGATACTGGAAGAACTGCATAGTCTATTATTGGCTTTTAAGCACCGGCCCGCCAATCCCGATTCGGAACAGCACCGCCTGTTCATGCAAAAACAGGCCGATCGCTGTTTGGCGTTGATGGCGAAGTATCCACATCTTGATCTGCATACCGAATACCGCCATTTCAAAGGAAACAATGACTGAATAAACCTGATTTCCGTATCTTCAATGACCTAATTTTTTCTTATGCGTTTTTTGTGTGTCTTCATCCTTTTTGTTTGTGCTGGCTATACCGTTCAGGCCCAGCGGTTAAATCGAATCATTCTCACCGGACAGGGCCAGCAGGCCGTTTTTAGTTATTTGTTGGATGAAAGCGTGGTGGTGAATATCTCTCAGGATGGTAGTATTGTAGACTGGGGCGTTGATTTTTATGCCGATCGTCCAAATGATTTTGTGGTCCGTCCGCTGCAGAAATACAATGGCCGCG
>JBJTXG010000082.1:0-3683 GCA_046082125.1 Ferruginibacter sp.
ATTGGTTCCGGTTTCACTTAAACCAAATACATCATTATTGACGGCACCATCGATCAGAAAACCGTTGAAACGGTTGTTCTGTCCGGCTATGGAAATACCGCCGTTGGCTGTTATCTTGGTTTGTGGAGTAAACCGTACGAAGTCATTGATGTTTCGTCCGATGGTTGGTAACAGTCCCAGTTTTTGACGGTCGATAGTCGTTTCAGCCCCATTTTTAGGGGTCGATACTCGGCTGCCAACAACGATGACTTCCTTCAGTGCATCGGTTTTGTCAACCATGGTGAAATCGGAACGTTTTGTTTCTCCCAGCACCAAGTAAACATCTTTTTCATTATTCACTTCAAACCCTGAAAAGGTGACCGATACGGAATAAGGTCCTCCAGGGTTCATGTTGTTGATGTCATACCGTCCGCTACCACGTGCAACCGACGTATAAACGGTGCCGGTAGGTTCGTGGATAGCGGTGATGGTGGCACCAGCTAGGCCATTCCCGGAACGATTTTTAACCGTGCCCGAGAGATTACTGGTGGTTACCTGACCGATCCCGCAAAAAGGGATGCCTGCCATCAGCAGAAACAGGAAAATCCATTTGTTCATATGCATATAGATTATTTTATGGTGTAAAGGAATGAAATATTTGTTAAATTGATATTAACAGTTTTCCACGTTGCCGAATAACTTTCGTGGGTTGAAAGCGCCTATTTCAGCCGCAATTCCCCAATCTTGCCCAAACCATCCTACCTTTGCAAAAACGTACTTTATGCTGGATCCTATTGAGTTGGCCATAGACGATATCCGGAACGGAAAACTGGTCATTGTCGTGGATGATGAGGATCGTGAAAACGAAGGTGATTTCATCACAGCGGCTGAAAATGCTACCCCTGAAATCATTAATTTCATGAGCATTCATGGTCGCGGACTTATTTGTGCAGCCCTGACAGAAGAGCGTTGTCAGGAACTGGATCTGCAGCCAATGGTTAGTCACAATACCTCCATGCATGAAACGGCATTCATGGTCAGTGTAGACCTGCTGGGTAACGGCTGCACAACCGGTATCTCGGCACAAGACCGCTCCAAAACTGTCCAAGCGCTGATCGACATCAATACAAAACCCGACGATCTTGGCCGGCCGGGACATATCTTTCCCCTTCGAGCCAAGAATGGGGGCGTACTCAGACGGGCCGGGCATACCGAGGCTACCATCGACCTATCGGTACTGGCCGGCTTGAAACCAGCCGGTGTACTCGTCGAAATCATGAATGAAGATGGCACGATGGCCAGGCTTCCTCAACTGATGGAGATCGCCCGAAAATTCAATCTCCGCATCATCTCTATCAAGGATTTGATTCAATACCGGCTTCAACAAGAAACCCTGATTACCGAATCGGTTCGGGTGGACATGCCCACACAATACGGAACCTTCGAACTGATAGCCTACACACAGATAAATACTGGCGAAACTCACATGGCTCTGAAAAAAGGCCAATGGGCCCCCGATGAACCAGTACTCGTGCGTGTACACAGCAGTTGCATGACGGGTGATATCCTGGGGTCTCTTCGATGCGATTGCGGCGATCAATTGCATCAAGCCCTTCAAATGATTGAACAAGCTGGTAAAGGACTACTCTTATATATGAATCAGGAAGGCCGTGGCATCGGACTCCTGAATAAACTCAAGGCATACAAATTACAACAGGAAGGACTAGATACAGTAGAAGCCAATCTTCAACTCGGTTTTAAAATGGATGAACGCGATTATGGCATTGGCGCGCAGATTCTGCATGCGCTTGGCGTTTCCAAAATGAAACTGTTAACTAACAATCCGAAGAAAAGAGCAGGTATCAGCGGTTATCAGTTGGAAGTGGTGCAAACCGTGCCCATCGAAATCCATCCGAATGTTCACAATCAAAAATACCTGATGACCAAGCGCGACAAATTGGGCCATGAAATCCTCAATGGCCTCTGATTAATTAGTCTTGATCACCTTTTTTTCTTCTTCTGAAAATATCTGAAAATCGATTAGTTTCCTTTCGATAAGAAAGCTGGAGGCCGGAGCGATTGCGTTGGTTCATCGAAATGTCGATGCTGCTTCGGTTGAATCCAATAACCCGTAAGGAACCATCGCGGTTGATGATCCATTCCACATTGATATCCGGTGTGATCAGTCCTCGTCGGTCAAGGTATTGTGCCAGTGCCGGATTGTTGTAGTCCAATTGTCCACCCACCAAAACCTCCAACCGATTTGATAAAAGTATTTTCAAGCCAGCTTTCACATTCGCTTGCACTTGTGAAACATTACGCTGTAAATCAAGTGTGGGACTTATGTCGATATAGGTAGACAGGATGCCGTTGGTAGCTTTCTTTAGTTCGCGATTAAGGAATCCTGTCAGCAGATTGCTCATCATGCCTCCAATACTTCGGGTAATGAGGTTACTGGCGGTACCTTGTGTAAACAGGTTTTGGTCACCCAGAATGAACGTGTTGAATAGGAGCAAGCTCGCAACTTGTTTGTTCATTTCGTTTTCGTCATTTTGAAAATCGGCGAGTCGTTTAACCAATACATCGTCACGTCTGTTTTCACTTTTATCGGGCAGTTCAAACGTAAAATGAATCTCAGGGTTTTTCAGTGAACCGCGAAGAGATGAGATAATCCGTATGTCTTCCCGTCTGTTCAGTCCGCTGCTGGTAGACAGGCTGCTGATATCCACACCACCGGCAACATACTCAGCTTTCATGTCTATAAATGCGTCGTATGGGTTTTTGTCCCACCGGATAACACCGCCTTGTAAAAGAGTAAATGGCTTTTTGAAAAACGTCTGGAAGTTGAAGGTGTATTCTCCTTTTGTTAGGTTGTAGATGCCAGAAATGGTAAGCGGCTTACTTGAGCCGGTATTGATCTTGATTTCGCCGGTGCCGGTTCCTTTGATGATATCTTTTGTTTCCTCATCGAGAATCACATCCACTTTACAGGCGGGGTTTGCACTGATATTGAGTGAAACGCTAATGTTATTGGAGGATGTTTGTTTGGGTATATTCAGGGTTTTGTCATCAGCGGTTTTGAAGTAGATGTAATCGAATGAACGACTTTCACCGGAATAATCTGTATTCAAGTATATCTGGCTGGTATCAACCCGGTTGGGCTCTCCTTTGATGTCAATGTTGATATCATTGACAGGGCCATGGATGGTTGTCTGAACCTGTCCGGTAATATTACCCCAGAAATAGGGATTGTCCGTGCGGTTGGTGTTTAGGAGAGCTATTTTGGAAGATTCGATCTTAATGTTATCGAGGAAAATCGAATGGAATCCTTGGTGACGGATGGATCCGTTTAACGACATGGAATTTTGCAAAGAGTCTTTCAGCTGCATCGACTGAAGTAGGATGCGATCTTTTTCGAGAATAATGGGTTGTTTATTCACCCGGTAAGCCACTTGGGTGTAATCTACTTTGAGCAAGGTGCTATCTAGTATCATTTTGCCAATCAGAGCAGCCGGTTCATTTTGCGGTTGTACATATCGGAGTTGACCGGAGGCGACACCCTTGATCTGGCTGAAAACACCCTCTAGGTATGGTTCCAGTATGTCGAGTCGTACAGATTTGGCCTCCATGTTCATCGCCAAGGTTTCAGTGGCAGTATCACTGAAATTCAGAACGCCATTGATTGAAAATTGGTTGGCCTGGTC
>JBJTXG010000083.1:0-2828 GCA_046082125.1 Ferruginibacter sp.
CTTTTGTTTTACGACGAATACCAGCCGTATCAATCAACATGAAGTCTTTTTGAAAAAGGTTGTAATGCGTGTGAATGGTATCGCGGGTAGTGCCGGCGATATCGCTGACGATCGTCCGCTCTTTGCCTATTAACGCATTGAGCAGTGAGGACTTACCCACATTGGGTTGACCGATGATGGCAAATTTTGGAATGCGCTCTGCTTCGGTATCCTCCTCTTGTTTTGCTTCGGGCATCACCGACACAACGGCATCCAGCAACTCCCCGGTTCCACTGCCGCTAATTGACGACAGAAAAAACACCGACTCAAAACCCAGGCTGTAAAACTCACTGGCCTCCAGTAGCCGCTCATGATTATCTACCTTATTGACAACCAGATACACCGGCTTTTTGCTTCGACGCAACAAGTCCGCCATCGACTCATCGAGCAGTGTAACGCCGGTAGTAACGTCGGTCATAAAAACAATCAGATCGGCCTCATCAATGGCGATGCGCACCTGCTTGGCAATTTCTATTTCAAATACGTCTTCGCTATCCGAAACAAACCCTCCGGTATCAATCACATTGAAGGATTTCCCGGACCAGTCGGCCACCCCATATTGCCGGTCGCGGGTAACCCCGCTGATATCATCTACGATTGCCTTTCGCTGTTCGAGCAACCGATTGAAAAATGTACTCTTTCCAACATTAGGCCTTCCTGTTATGGCAACTGTAAAACTCATAAAAAATCAATTAAAAAGTCAAAAATAAAAATAGTATTAAAGGTTCAAAACGTTCAACACCTGCCTGCCGGTAGGCGGGGGTCCAATAGGTTCAATGGGTTCAAAAAGTATGGTAAGTTTGAGATGTTGCCGAAGTTTCGGAGGTCAGAAATGAATCACAAATCACTAATCATTAATTACAAATAACCAAACACCAAACAATCAAACATCAATACCCATACTCTCTTAAAAACACTTCATTCTCGCGCCATTTTTCACGCACCTTGACAAACAGTTCTAAAAATACCTTCGATCCGACAAAGGCTTCAATATCATGTCGGGCCAGCGTGCCTATCTTTTTGATCATGTTTCCTTTTTCGCCGATGATGATGGCCTTCTGGCTTTCCCGATGTACTATGATATCAGCATGTATTTTAATCAGGGTTGTTTTCTCTTTGTACTCGCGAATGAGCACGGTAGTTTGATAAGGAAGTTCTTCCTGAAAAAGGTCAAATATTTTTTCACGGATAATTTCACTTACAAAAAATTTCATGGGCAGGTCACTCACCGCATCTCCTTCAAAGAAGGCAGGACCTTCCGGCAGGCTTTCGATCAAACGCGCCAGCAAGGCATCCGTTCCTTTTTTTTGGAGTGCCGAAATACTGAACACCTCTTTACAATACGGTGCTTCTTTAAAAAATGCTTCTCCGGCCGTTATGCGCTCGGTATCCTTCGTTCGTATCCCATCAATTTTATTCAGCACAACGAAGGCGGGCACTTTTAAACGCAGTTGCTGAAATAGGGTGTCTGCGGCTTCCCAGTCGTCATGAATATCCACCAGTAAAATAGCCAGGTCGGCATCTTCCAGGCAAGACTTGACGGCTTGCATCATTTTTTCATGTAACCGGTACTTAGGTTCGATGATACCGGGTGTGTCGGAAAAAATAATCTGATAGCCGGGTTCGGTCAGAATAGCTTTGATGCGGTGACGCGTGGTTTGTACTTTGGGTGAGACAATGGCCAGTTTCTCCCCCATCAGGGCATTAAGAAGCGTGCTTTTACCGGCGTTCGGCTTTCCAAATATGTTTACAAATCCGGATTTCATGTTGATCCGGCAAAGCTACCTATAAAATAACGGAGTCAACGCAAAAAGAGGACCGGATCGGTCCTCTCCTTCAATGGAAGTTTGGGTGAATCTCCGATAGCATGGAAATCACTCAAAAAATGGGTTTATTATTTGGTGAGTGTGAGCAACGTATATCCGCCGGTAGTTGGATCGGTCAACTTCAACACCAGACTCGAACAAGAAAAGGATTGTTTTTGCCAGGCTTCCCCATCGACAGTTAACGCATTACCAGAAACTGACCACGTACCGGCATCGCTGCCACTGGGTGTGCATACTGCCCCGATGTCGTTGTAGTTGTAGGTGCCATTAGTGTTGAAAACAAGCACATCATCCTTTTCACAAACATCAAGTGTGGCGTATAAATCTACTTCCGCAGTATTGGCATCCGGTTTGATTTTCAATCCGGTTAACTTCCAGGTGCCGGTTATGCCGGAAGCGTCAAAAATACAAACGGTATTAGCACTTTCTTTTTGACAGGCAGAAAATAAAGTGACTATGATCAGTGATAGTAATAGGGATTTTTTCATGTTTTTTTTGCGAAGATACGTACAGACAATCAATTCAGCACATTCACATATTGGCAAATAACACCTGTTTTCGAACCCTTGACTTGTCGTGGTTTCACCTGACCACTTCGAAGAACGACAGAATCATTGCTCAAATATAGTTTGGCTGTCCAGTTTTGCAAATCGAGTTCTCCAATGCGTCGATAGGCAAATACACCGGCGGTATCCATACAATCAGCCGGTGGTGAAGTACGGGTTGTGGTTAGTTCATGTTGCAAATCGCCATTTACAAAAATTTCTGTTTTTACAATAGGATACCCGTTAATAGTCGGACTGCCGGCGTAATAACGAATATATTCGGGTATGACGTCGCAGCCTGCGAAAAACAGCAGGCCCAATAGAAACGAGGCGGTTATTTTGTATGAATGCATAATGCAAAATAAAAAAAACCCGGTTAAAACCGGGCATTGGTTGCGAAGAGAAGGATCGAACTTCT
>JBJTXG010000084.1:0-3862 GCA_046082125.1 Ferruginibacter sp.
GCTGATTGCCGATTACGTACTGGCAGCCATTTTATTATAATCCAATGATCGCATTCAACCATATCGTCAAAAAATTCGGAGACCGCATCGTATTAAACGATGTCAGTCATCAGATGGACAATGGCAAAGTCAATCTGATCATCGGCACCAGTGGCAGCGGTAAAACCGTGTTGCAGAAATGCCTGGTTGGACTGTTCGAGCCGGATTCCGGCGAGATATTATACGATGGCCTTGCCCTCTCCACCATGAGCGAAGACGACCGGAAACAACTCCGTAAACAAATTGGCATGTTGTTTCAGGGATCGGCCTTGTTCGATAGCATGACTGTTGAAGATAATGTAAAATTTCCGCTAGATATGTTTACACGGGATTCTAACAAAGAGAAAATCCAGCGAGTAAACGAAGTGTTGGATCGGGTAAACCTAACCGGTAGTAATAAAAAATTTCCGGCCGAAATCAGCGGCGGCATGAAAAAAAGAGTGGGAATCGCCCGGGCCATTGTGTTAAATCCGCGCTTTCTGTTCTGTGATGAACCGAATTCAGGCTTGGATCCGCAAACATCCATGCTGATTGACCAATTGATCAAAGGCATCACGGCTGAATATAACATCACCACCATCGTCAACACACATGACATGAACAGTGTGCTGGAAATCGGCGACAATATCCTATATCTCAAGGACGGCAAAAAGGAATGGTCGGGCAGCAACAAGGATATCATTTTCTCCGACAACCAGAATTTGAACAACTTTATTTTCGCATCGGAATTTTTGCAGGATGCAAAAAAAATGCGCATGAAAACAGGACAGTGATTATTGTTTCAATGGCTCCGGCCGGGTGTTTTTGATTGCCTGACATGATGTATCTTCGCGCCACAATAAATCTACTGTCAGCACTATGTCGGTACTAGTCAATCAACACTCTAAAGTAATCGTTCAAGGATTCACCGGTACGGAAGGCACCTTTCATGCCACCCAGATGATTGAATATGGCACGAAGGTCGTCGGCGGTGTTACGCCCGGTAAAGGTGGCACAACCCATCTCGATCGCCCCGTGTTCAATACCGTATCCGACGCCGTGAAACAGGCCGGCGCCAACGTCAGTATCATTTTTGTACCCCCTGCTTTTGCCGCTGATGCCATCCTGGAAGCTGCAGAAGCCGGTATAGAACTGGTTGTGTGCATCACAGAAGGTATCCCGGTACAAGATATGGTGCGGGTAAAAGAACAACTTCGAGGTACAAAAACCCGATTGGTTGGTCCGAATTGTCCCGGTGTCATCACAGCCGAAGAATGCAAGGTTGGCATCATGCCAGGGTTCATTTTCAAAAAAGGAAAAATAGGTATTGTATCAAAGTCCGGTACATTAACATACGAAGCTGCCGATCAGGTGGCTAAAGCCGGTCTCGGTATTTCAACCGCGATCGGGATCGGTGGAGATCCCATCATCGGCACTACTACAAAAGACGCGGTTGCCTTATTGATGGATGATCCGGAAACAGATGCGATTGTGATGATTGGTGAAATTGGTGGCGGTATGGAAGCCGAAGCCGCTCATTACATTCGTGAGACAGGAAATAAAAAACCTGTTGTTGGATTTATTGCCGGTCAAACCGCTCCCCCCGGACGTCGTATGGGCCATGCCGGAGCCATTGTAGGCGGAGCCGACGATACAGCCGAAGCCAAAATGAAAATCATGGCTGAATGTGGTATCCATGTAGTTGCAAGTCCTGCCGATATAGGCAAAACGATGCTGCAAGCCATTCAATCGTAACAATCAAATGCACATATTCGTCAACGCTAACTCGTTGACGTTTTTTTTCAGTCTATGGAAAAATCTTCGCTATTCTATCAAGTACCAGTTCGGTACAGACGAATGGAAAATTGGCATATTGTTTTCTGGTTGCTCAAAGACTTGTCATGGTGTATGGTCTGGAAACCGCTTGGCTTGGTAATGATTGTGCCCACCTTACTCATTTCCTGTATTATTCTCATTCGTACACGAGCCCTGATGAGTGAATGGTGCCATAACCTGGCCATCACTTGCTGGATTACAGCCAATAGCTACTGGATGATCAGTGAGTTTTTTTCATTTGACAATTCCGTTTTGACAGGGAATATCACCTACAAGCATTTGTCCATGATCCCGTTTGTAGCCGGATTAGTTGTTTTACTTTATTATTACTTACTCTGGAGACCAACGCATCGAAATCTCCATGAAACCATGTAATTTGTTCTCTGTCCGAATTCATCTCGTGTACTGACTATTCATTTTCATAAACCACTCCATGGATACACCATACATCATAGAAACCAGGGACCTGGTTAAAACATTCAACAAACACACAGCAGTCGATCATATTAATTTCAATATACCAAAAGGATCGATCTTTGGTTTACTGGGACCAAATGGCGCCGGAAAAACAACCCTGATTCGAATGATTACCGGTATTTTTCATCCAGACAGTGGCCATATCCTGTTTGACGGGAAGCCTACTGACCCGTTGGAAAATGCCCTTCACATTGGCTACATGCCGGAAGAGCGAGGTCTATATAAAAAAATGAAAGTAGGAGAACAAGCGCTCTATCTGTCCAGCTTAAAAGGATTGGATAAACCAACTGCTCAAAAAAACATCGCCGATTGGTTTGATCGGCTGGGGATGCATGAGTGGTGGAATAAAAAAGTGGAAGACTTGAGTAAAGGCATGAGTCAGAAATTACAATTTGTCATTACAGTAGCTCACAATCCATCGCTAATCATACTAGATGAACCCTTCAGTGGACTTGATCCGGTCAATGCCAACTTGATCAAAGATGAAATTTATCGATTAGCTAAACTCGGTTCCACCATCATTTTCAGCACTCACCGCATGGAACAGGTCGAAGAGATCTGTCAGCAGATCATGTTGGTTAACCAAGGTAAAAAAATTCTTGAAGGCGACGTACCCTCTATCCGCGCTTCCTTTCGAGAGAACCGGTTTCGCATCGAATGGGATCAGGGGGATTTTCCAACACAAGATGCCCCCTTTACAATGATCAGTATCGGTGAAGGCAAGGCGCTGATTCAAAAAAAAGAAGATACCGCTAATAATGCCATTTTGTCCTATTTAATTGAAAAAGGATTGGCCATTCGTGCGTTTCACGAGGTTTATCCCACACTCAACGATATTTTTATCCGGCTGGTTGGCTCCGGTCATTCATCCCTAAAATCTGAAATGCCGTCATGAAGAAAATACTGCAAATCTTACAACGCGAATACCTGAACCGCGTTATGCGTCCGGCTTTTCTGATAACTACCCTGCTCGTGCCAATCGTGATTGCCGGATTTTATGCTGCCATTGCAGCCATCGCTACAGATAGTTCGAACAGCCAGACAAAAATAGCCGTAATGGATCCTGCCAATCGACTCAATGGCCAGCTCAATCAACTCGGATCCGGTCTTGAAATCACATACATTGAATCAACCAACGAATCTGATTTTGTCAAACGCTATGATTCACTGGGATACGAATTATTTTTATTTATACCTCCCGCCATTTTTGACGATGCCCGTCAACCCGCCATCTTACACACACAAAAAACACCGGCATTTGCTTCGTTCAAATCGATTCAGACCATTTTGAATAATCAGTACCGCGAACACACCTTTGAATCGCTTGGCATTGATACGACCAAACGCAGATTATTGAGCTTGGAAATTCCAATAATCACGATGACCGATAAAGAAGCCGGCAGTAAAAAAACCAATGCCGATATCGCGTACGGGCTTTCCTATGTTTGTGGGTTTCTGATTTACATCCTGATGCTCACTTACGGCACACAGGTTATGCGGGGCGTTTCGGAAGAAAAAGTAAATCGGATTG
>JBJTXG010000085.1:0-4279 GCA_046082125.1 Ferruginibacter sp.
TCGGCCGTCGCCATCACATCTTGTGCATCGCACCTCTTTTTTGCCTTTCCCCCAGCAATAATGACATTGCCCTCGGTCTCCGGCACCATTGCAAACGGAACAATAGAAACCGCCTCTTCCATTGCACGCTCGGCATCCGGAACCCTCGCATTGTTTGCATGCATTCACACCGTCTTCACAAAACGTACAATCCCGTTTGCCGGTACCCTCGCACTTACTGCAAGTTTCCGTGCCGGTATATCTTTTTCCGTTGCATTGACTGCATTTTTCAGAATCCTCATAATAACCAGTTCCCTTACACCAATGACAGTCTTTCTTTTTTTCTTCATCCCTCTTTTTTTGTATTAATACCTTATAAGCCGATTGAATTGACTGATCGGAAGGATTTTTTCGTAAGTAAAGACTGTAATAATGGAGAGCGGAATCCGTATTTTTTTTACAGATTTCCGCATGTTTTCCTTTTAATAAAAGGTACAGCGGTTGGTTTTGACCGGGTAAGCTGACTTTTCGAAGGTTACCCTCGGTCGCTTCGCAGTTTTGGTAATTCAAGAGCGCATGTTCTGCATTGGCCAAATATTCCGGGTCACCCATTTGCGCATAACTTCCTGCGACCGAGGCAAATAATAGTAAAACGAACAGTAAACAATGTTTTTGCATAGTCGTTGATTATCGGGTTTTTCGAAATGAGCCACCGGACAGTATATAGGTTGTACCGCCAATGGTAATAATATCACCATCTGACATGGAGGCCAAATCGTTGATATCCTCCTCGATGGTATGAAACGATCCTTTTGTTTTATACGCGATGTTTAACAGCTCGGGATTGATTCCTGACTTGGCGCCACAGGCTATTACGTGAACGGGTAATCGAATACGAGACAACAGGGCGATATCCCGGGGCGAGGTGTTGTTATCTGCCACATGAATGATGTTTGTGCAATCGGTGCATTTGTTAATGCCATGGAGCATGGCTTCAATGTCATTCTCCGGCGCATCGCCGCCGTCGCCATTTTTCATAGCAATAGCCATGGTGTTTAATAATACATCGAGGTTTTTTGTTTGTATGCCATAAAGGCCTCCGGTAGCCCCATTGACTTTAAGATGCTGGCTTTTGTTATCACCGTCGTTAAAAAACACAAAGTAGCGGGTTCTGTTTTTACTTTGATTTAATCTCAGCCACATGTAAATCTGTGCTACGTACGGCGACATGCTCGATGTTACATCCACAACTGCCAGACAGTTGCTCCAGTTGTTTCGTTGCAATACATTCAACACGGTTTTATCATAGTTGGTGACAACCCCGTTGATGATGTCATTAAGCCGCTGAAGCTGATCGGCAATTTCTAGTTTGAATATAGACTTTTCGCAATCGCATTTATTGGGAATGGCCGTAACAACCTCTTTATTGCTGAACTCAATCCAGGTGCCAGCTTCGTAGTATTTCCCGGACATCGACCCTTTGGAAAAAAGATACGACCGATCATTGAGTACACCACGAATCACTTCTCCATTGGATGAGAAATCAATCGCGCAGCCGGGTTTAAAATAAAGACCACTCATTGCTCCTTGAGGAAACAGATATGTTTTTCTGGATAACACCCCACGCAACACTTCGCCATTAGCATTAAACGTGATCATGCAGTCGGGACTGAAAAACTGACCCGACATACTGCCGCTTGGTATTAAATACTCTTCCTTTTCGAGGGTTCCGCGTGTTACTTCGCCGCGGTTGTTGAATGCCACTTCGGTGCCCGCCTTGAAAAAATATCCGCTTAATTTACTGCCCTCCGGAAACAAATAAGTTCGGTCTCGTAACGTACCCAATAGCACCGCACGATCGTTGTTAAGTTTAACCGGTGTTCCCTGTAAGAAAAAGTGACCGGCTATGTGTTTTGGAGGCGTGAGATAAGTGTCTTTGTCCAGATACTCAAAGGATTGTGCCTGTCCAAGAATAGGCAACAGGATGAATAGCCAACAGGCTCTTCGCAAAAATCGTATAGAATTCATTACGGCCATAGCAAGTTTGCCAAACTAAGGTATAAAAAAACAAATGGCTTTAGTCAATGTAAATCAAGCTGGCATCTCCATAACTTAAAAACCGAAAATCGTATTTCAACGCGTAGTCATATACCGTTCGCCATTCCTCACCGATGGCAGCAGCCACTAAAAGCAATAAGGTAGATTGAGGTTGATGAAAATTGGTAATGAGGGCATCGGTCATTCGGAACCGGTACCCAGGCATGATCAGAAGGCTTGTTTGTGTAAAAATCCGGTCTATATTCAATTCGGTCATTCGATGTTCCAGGGCTTCAAGTGCTTCGCGGCGCGTTAGGTTTGTTTCGGAGAACGGTGCTTCATACACATGCCATTGTGTGATGGTAAAATCAGTTGTTGCTGGATCAATGGCGCATCGAACACCCAGCCAGTAAAGGGTCTCCATCGTGCGCAGGGAGGTTGTTCCTGTAGCAATCATGGGGCCTTCATGGACTTTCCATTGGCGAATGGTGTTTATAGAAACGTCAATCCATTCCGCATGCATATCATGGTCTTGCATGGATTTGGCTTTTACGGGCCGGAAGGTGCCAGCTCCGACATGTAAAACAACAGCCGATCGCTGAATGCCTTTTCTATTAAGGGATTCCAGTACACGATCAGTAAAATGCAGGCCCGCGGTTGGCGCCGCCACGGATCCTTCGCTTTTTGCATAAATGGTTTGGTAGCGATCTGCATCGGTATTTGTCGTAGATCGTTTTATATAAGGAGGCAGGGGCATATCACCGGCCCATTCTAGGATGTCACCCATGCAAACATCCGGGGCATCCCATGTAAAACGAATCAAGTGACAGTCGGACAATCGTTGTTCAATCACTGCGGTCAATTGAATAGATCGGTTGTTTGTTTGAATGACGCTTACTAATGATGGTTCTTTCCATTTGGAGAGTCCGCCTACCATACAGTACCACGCACTGCTGCCTTTCTCGTTCAGCGCGATGGCGAAATCGGTAAACGAACCGGCCGGTTCCAAACAAAATACTTCAATAAAAGATCCGGTTGATTTCTGAAAGCGAATACGGGCACGAATGACTTTACTTTCATTAAATACCAACAAAGCCTTCTCCGGTAAATGGGTGGGAAGTTCTCGAAAAATTGTTTGCTGAATGCGATGATTTTCAAACACCAGCAATTTGGAATGATCGCGGATGGCCAATGGTTGCAAGGCAATCCGTTCATCCGGCAGATCGTAGGTGTAATCGGAAATAGACAATTCTCCGGGATGCGGCATTGCGTGTGCGTTTGTAATAAAGTGGAAGAGCCTATTAGACTAGCATGGTCACCGGTTGCTCCATGAAACCTTTCAGGGTTTGCAGGAAAGCAGCGCCCACGGCTCCGTCTACACTACGATGATCACAACTCAGTGTTACGTTCATCACATTGGTTACTGAAAATCCATCGCCTTTTTTCACCACTACCTCTTTGATGCGGCCAACAGCGAGGATGCAGCTGTCAGGTGGATTGATGATGGCGGTAAAGTCGTCAATATCCATCATACCCAGGTTAGAAATGGTAAAGGTGTTGCCACTGAATTCAGCGGGTTGTAATTTTTTCTCTTTGGCTTTGGTATAAAGCGATTTGGCCTCCGATGCGATTTGTGCCAGTGATTTCTGATCGGCAAACCGGATTACGGGCACGATCAGTCCGTCGGGCATTGCCACTGCAGAACCAATGTGAATATGGTGATTCTGTCGTATGAAATCATGCATCCAGCTGCTGTTCACGTCGGGGTGTTTGCGCAGGGCTTGGGCACAGGCTTTGATCAGCATATCGTTGAACGATACCTTGACTGGACTAACCGCGTTGATGGCTGTACGGGCGGCCATGGCGTTGTCCATGTTGATTTCCATCTTCAGATAGAAATGCGGTGCGCCAAACATGCTTTCACTCAAACGGCGGGCAATGGTTTTGCGCATTTGAGTAAGCGGAATATCGGTATGACCTTCTTGACCAACAGGCAGGAAAACAGGAACTGATGCCGATGAGTCAGATATCGCAGGAGTGTATTGGTCTATATCTTTTTTCGTGATTCGTCCGCCGTCTCCGGAACCAGCCACCTGACGCAAGTCGATGCCTTTATCGGCAGCAATTTTCTTAGCCAGTGGAGAGGCTTTTACGCGATCATCGGATGGAACTACCGGAGCGGTTGTTACCGGTGCCGGTGTTTGTGTAGGGGTTGGTGTAGGGGTGGATGTTGGTTGAGTTGGTGCTGCGGTAGGTTCAGCAG
>JBJTXG010000086.1:0-5030 GCA_046082125.1 Ferruginibacter sp.
CAATCCATGGCCGCACCAACCGCACCCCAGGCAATTCCATAACGAGCTTTGGTCAGACAGCTCAACGGACCTTTCAGTCCTTTGATATTGGGTAAAATATTTTCTTTTGGAACTTTTACATTATCAAAAACCAGCTCGCCGGTGGCACTGGCACGAAGCGACCATTTGCCATGGGTAGTGGGCGTTGAAAATCCATCCATACCTCTTTCCACAATCAGTCCATGTATTTCGCCGGCCTCATTCTTGGCCCATACGACGGCCACTTGTGCGAACGGGGCATTGCTGATCCACATTTTGGCGCCATTCAGGATCACATGATCACCGGCATCCGTAAAATTGGTCAGCATGCCGCCCGGATCAGATCCGTGGTTGGGCTCTGTCAATCCAAAACAACCCAGCCATTCACCACTGGCCAACTTGGGAAGGAATTTGTTGCGTTGTTCTTCACTACCATATTGATAAATGGGGAACATAACCAGACTTCCTTGCACGGAGGCGGTTGAACGAACACCACTGTCGCCACGTTCAAGCTCCTGCATCATTAGGCCATAAGATATATAATCCAGACCGCCACCGCCATACTGTTCAGGTACGGTAGGCCCAAAACAACCCAATTCACCCATCTGTTGAACAATTTGAACGGGGAATTCGGCGCGCTGGGCGTACTCCTCAATAATCGGTGAGATGTCTTTCTTGACATAGTTCCGCACTGTCTCACGGATCAGCTTTTGCTCTTCTGTCAGGAGTTCGTCAACACCAAAATAATCAGGTGAAATGAATTGGTCGGTTTTGGTAGCCATAGTATAAATTCAAACGTTAAGAGTCAAAAGAGACATGAGGTTTGGACGGTTTGGTAGGTTTGGAAAGTTCAGTAAGTTTATAACCTATAATCACTAATCACAAATCACAAATTGTTTTATTTCAAAACCAAACCCCAAACAAACAAACCTCATTTTTGCCTGCAAATATACCATCCAGGAACTGATTGAGCCGTTTTTGTGGATGATTTTCGGGTAAAATAAGGCCATTGTTGGGTGGTTTTGTTTAAACTATTTTAATTTTAATGGTCTGACTACAAATTTTTTCCCATGATTCGTTTTTTGGCCATTATTTTTCTGTTTTTTTCACTCATTGCCTGTAAAAAAGACGAGCAGCCAATGCCAGGCCCAACACCTAATCCACAGGAGACCTATTATTTTCCGCCGTTGACCGGGGCCACTTGGGAAACCAAATCGGCGAATTCGCTCGGATGGGATACCACTAAACTGAATGAGGCGTTTGACTATGCCGGAACGGTCAATACCTTCGGCTTGATTGTTTTACAAAACGGCCGGATTGTCAAAGAAAAATACTGGAACAACTGGAATCAGGACACCCGGTATTACATCGCATCAGCAGGAAAATCCGTGCTGGCTTTTTTAATGGGAATGGCCCAGGAGGAGGGACTGCTGTCTATTAATGACAAAACCAGTCAGTACCTGGGAACAGGTTGGACTAGCCTGCCATTGAACAAAGAAAACCTCATTACCCTCCGACATCAATTGACCATGACCACCGGTTTGGACGATGATGTGCCAGATGATAATTGTGAAGCCCCGTCATGTTTGGTATATAAGTCCGATGCCGGAACACGATGGGCCTATCATAATGCGCCCTACACCTTGTTGCATGATGTATTGGCGAACGCAGCCGGTCAGCCAATCAATCAATATTCCGATACTCGGTTGTTCAATCGAATTGGCATGCCACAGGCTACTTGGTTCAATAATGTTCTTTACTGTACCACCCGGGAGGCAGCCCGGTACGGCTCGCTATCGCTTCGCAAAGGCATTTGGCAAAACGACACCTTGCTCCACGATCGGAATTATTTTAATGCAATGACCAGTACGTCACAAAATATCAACCTATCCTATGGCTATTTGTGGTGGCTAAACGGTAAAGCCACCTCGATGGTGCCCACATTGCAAACAGTGTTTATTCAACCACTGGTTCCCAACGGACCCTCCGACATGATAATGGCTTTGGGTAAAGACGATAAGAAAATTTATGTCGTGCCCTCGCTCAATATGGTGGTCGTTCGTTTGGGTGATGCCGCTGGACCAAGTTCATTAGCACCCTCCGGATTTGATAATACATTCTGGGGAAAAATGAAATTGGCGGTGAGGTATTGACCGCCCAATGTTGTTTTTTGAATATTTGTTCTGATGAGACTTCGCTCATTTGTAGTTTAATTCAATTTGATTTTGCCGATATAATCAACCACAACTAAGCCCAAACAAATTCTATCTTTAATTCAAAATTTGGCAATTGTTTAAAACCTACTTGGCCCTAGGCGACAGTTACACCATTGGCGAACAAGTGCCTTTGTTTGATAGCTTTCCGTATCAGTTCACTCAGTTGTTGCGGAAACAAAACCCGCAAGAGAGCTGGCTGGCACCGGAAATTGTTGCTAAAACCGGCTGGACCACCGACGAGTTGTTACAGCAAATCGACCAAACGCAATTGCTGCCGAAATATGATCTGGTGACCTTACTGATTGGAGTAAATAACCAATATCGGGGAAGAACGGTAGCTAATTACAAAGAGGAGTATGCGGTATTGTTGAAAAAAGCAATCGCATTTGCCGGAGGAAATCCCAATCTTGTGGTAGTGCTTAGTATTCCCGACTGGGGTAAAACACCGTTTGCCCAAGAACGCGATATAGCGCACATTGAACAAGAAATTGATGCCTATAATCTTGCCTGTAAACAAATCACGGAAGCGGCTGGTGCTCGATTCATTGATATCACAACATCTCAACGGGCGGATGCCCACGATTTACATTTTATGGCGGCAGATGGCTTGCATCCTTCGGGCAAGGAATATGCGAAATGGGCAGGAATGCTGGTAGATAGTATTCGAAATTTGTGATTAGTGATTGATAGATTATTTACTTTCTATTGTAACCATCAATTATAAATCACAAACCATAAATGGTGAATTATTGCTCATTTTTCCTGAAACGCGTAGCAATAGTTTTCAGTTGTTTATCGGTGAGCGTAGAGGTTTTCTTTAAAGTTGCTATGAAAGCATCCACTTCTTCGGCTTTTGCCGGACAACCAATGTTCTCTCCCGGTTGGTCAAGCTTTTCACCTTTATTGCGTGCGTAGCTGTCGCCTAGTGTGGCACCCTGCTCATTAACAACAACAAAGAAGGGGAGGCCGGCCTCATCACCCATATATTTTTTCAGGTACACATCGGCGCCGGGCGTTTCAAGGTGTTTCTTGCCGTCAGACTCCTTAACCGTCAGGTGTACGGTGATATAATGATTATTAAAAAGAGCTTTGCAGGTCGCATCATTCATCGAGGCATCCAGTTTTTTGCACCATCC
This sequence comes from Ferruginibacter sp., assembly GCA_046082125.1. GTDB lineage: Bacteria > Bacteroidota > Bacteroidia > Chitinophagales > Chitinophagaceae > Ferruginibacter. The sequence goes on from JBJTXG010000086.1 coordinate 3,371, forward strand.
GCACCAGCTCGCGTGAAAAATGATAAAGACCTTTTTGTTTTCTTTGGCCGCCTGTTGATAAGCTTCAGACAGGATTTTATCCGCTGATTTTTTCTGACAAAAAGCAGTTGTGGTCAGCACGAAAGAGGCTATCAAGATAAATGAAAATCGCATGGTGACAGAATTTGAGGTTGTAAAAATAAGATGCTATTATGTAGTCGATGTTTTTTGAAGTAGGTAAATTAATTCTTTTTTTTGAGATGGAGGATGATTGTTGTTTATGAGGATGGACAGGTTTCCGACGTTCGATTGTTTAAGTGCCTGCCGGCAGGCATTAAACTAGCAAAGCTAACAAACAAGCGCAGCGACCACACCCCAAACATTCAAACTCGCGGAGCGAAAAAACAAGCGAAGCGACTAAACAATCATACAGGTTTTCATCTCCTCCTGATACGAACGAGCCACCTCAGCAGCTTTTTCGGCAAAATTGGTACCCTCGCCGGCATAAATAATGGCCCGAGAAGCATTCACTAAAAGTCCGCAATCTTTATTCATACCATAATTGGCCACATCGGTCAGATTGCCGCCTTGTGCTCCCACGCCTGGAACGAGCAAAAAATGATCGGGGATGATTTTGCGAATATTTTCCAGCTCGGTGGCCTGCGTGGCACCTACCACAAACATCAACTGATCAGGGCTGCCCCAGGTGCTGATCGTTTCCAGAACCTGTTCATACAAGTAACGACCATTGTCTAGCTTCTGCATCTCAAAATCATATGCGCCTTTGTTGCTGGTAAGCCCTAATACAATCGTCCATTTGTCTTTGTAAGACAAGAATGGTGCAATGCTGTCTTCTCCCATGTAAGGCACCACAGTGACCGCATCAAATTTCAGTCTTTCAAAAAATGCTTTGGCATAATAACCAGAGGTATTGCCGATATCGGCTCGTTTGGCATCGGCAATTTTCAAATGGGTATCCGGTATGTAGTCGCAGGTTTCTTCGAGCGCATCCCAGCCGCGTGCGCCTAGCACTTCATAAAAAGCCGTATTGATTTTATAGGAAACGCAATAGTCTTTGGTAGCATCAATGATCTGTTTGTTGAATTCAACTAGGCCATTCGGCCGGCTTCTGAAATATTCGGGAACTTTCTCCAAATCGGTGTCGAGTCCTATACAGAGGAAAGATTGTTTTGAATTAATCTGCTGAATAAGTTGTTGGCGATTCAAAGGAAAATGTTAATGAGTTGAGCTGGTTGCAAAGGTTCAATTTGTTTCAATAAGTTCAAAATGATATTTTACGAAAAGTCAAAATAGCCACCGTTATTTAGGCATAGATAAACCTAAATTACTAATAACAAATCAGTGTCCCCCAATCACCAATCACTAATTACTAATCCGCCTCAACATCAGATTCTCCACCTCTTCGCTGTCCCATTTTTCGGCGATTTGGTCTAAACGCATCACATCATCCATGATCTGCTGTTGTGCAATCCCACGACGAAGCGCCTCGCTGTAACGCACATCCGGACTGAATGTGACTAGACTATAGGCCGGCGTCCAAAGCTCGGGATATTTATTGCTGAATCGGGCTTCGATTTTTTTCTGGAGTAAGAAAATGGGGTCGGCGACCTTATCGCGCATTTCAATGAAATTATTCAACGCAAGGGTGGCAATGGCGGCG
>JBJTXG010000087.1:0-3983 GCA_046082125.1 Ferruginibacter sp.
ACACAACTGAGCGATTTAAAATTCTGGTCGAATGCCGTTGCTCAGCAATTTGGTATTTATAGTATTCCTCAAAATTTTCTTATTGATCCGAACGGCGTTATTATCGATAAAAATTTACGAGGTGCCGCCCTGGAAGACCGTCTGGAGGAATTATTTGGCAAATAATCTAAACGTTCGTTGTACTTATCGTTTTGAAAGCTGTCGTTTGTATAGCTGAACGGTATTTTCCATGCCATAGATGAGGGCATCGCAAACCAGCGCGTGTCCAATAGACACTTCCATCAATCCTGGTATATTCTCAGCGAAATAACGAAGGTTCTGGAGATCAAGGTCGTGTCCGGCATTCAGTCCCAATCTAAGTTGTTGGGAAAATGATGCCGCTCTTACGTAAGGTAAAATAGCTGTTTCTTTACGGCCATGTTCAAAACCACGGGCATACGATTCGGTGTATAGTTCGATGCGGTCAGTACCGGTTTCGGCGGCTCCCTGTATCATCTCCGGAATAGGGTCTACAAAAATAGAAACTCGGATGTTCTTCCGCTTAAAATCGGTTATGATCGATTGCAGGTAGTCACGATGTTCAATGGTGTTCCAGCCATGATTGCTGGTTTGTTGATCAGCCGCGTCGGGAACCAGAGTAACCTGTTCGGGCAGTACTGAAAGTACCAGTTCCACAAATCGGGGTTCGGTGGGATTACCTTCGATATTCAACTCGGTTTTCACAATCGATCGTAAAGCACGCACGTCATCGTATCGGATATGGCGCTCATCCGGTCGTGGATGAACAGTGATGCCATCGGCCCCAAAACGCTGAATCTGTTCGGCAAATTGTACGATATCGGGATTATTGTCTCCCCGAGCATTTCGGAGGGTTGCCAGTTTATTGATATTGACGGAGAGGCGGGTCATTACGATTTATTGATGTTCAATGAGGTGACGGATAGCCACGGAGGCACATACGGCCCCAAAGGTAGCCGGTAAATAGGAAATCGTGCCATAGAATGATCGCTTGAAGTTCGTGCCATCAGTCAGTCTTAAGCTTGATTTCACATGCTTCTCCGGCGAAAAAACAGCCGGGATGCCAGATCGAATGCCTCGTTGCTTCAACTGTTTCCGAATCTGCTGGGCAAATGGACAATTATAGGTTTTTGAAAGATCTACGACTCGAAGTTGTGTCGGATCGAGTTTGGCACCGGCGCCCATGCTGCTCACCATTGGAATCTGTTTTTGATACGCCTGTTCAGAAAGGTGATTTTGGGTGTTATGCTGTCGATGGCGTCGATGATGAAATCCGGTTTCTCTTCCAGGATGGCTGAAACCATATCCGGATTGATAAATGATTTGATAGCAGTAATGGATAGCTCCGGGTTGATGTGTTGAAGACGTTCAGACATAATATCGGCCTTTGATATGCCGTGATTGGTTGCCAGGGCCGGCAACTGTCTGTTTCGGTTGGTAGGGTCAACCGTATCACCGTCTATGATTGTCATTTTTCCAACGCCTCCTCTGGCGATGAATTCGGCGGCAAAAGAACCAACACCACCCATGCCAACGATTAGCACATGTTTTTTTGTCAATGAGCGAACCGCTTCTTCGCCTATGAGCAGGCTGGTTCTGCTTAACCAGGAGATGTCCATATGTTTAAAGGGGTTGTTTAAAAATAGCCGCCCAATTTTTTTGGGTTGCCTGAAGTATAGTATCGATGCCAGTAAGACGCAGGGCCGCCGCTTTTCGGTATACATCGGTGATTGATAAATTGGCGTCGTCTGTTTCTAGAAAAACCTGATTCAGCGGAATCTGTGTGAAAACAGCTTCCATGCCGGGATTGAACAGGGCTTTTCCAAATGACACGTAATAGCCATGTTTCAACAATTCATCAGCCACTTCTTTTTTTTGATTAAATCCGTGAAAGACAACCGGCATCTGATTTTGACAATCCTGCAGACTACGTATGATTTCCCGATGGAAACGAACATTATGAATGATCAGGGGTTTGGCAAGTCGGTTGGCGAGAAGGATTTGTTCGCAGAATACGGCGGTTTGTATGGCTGCGGGAACGTCGGTCAGTTTATCCATACCGCACTCGCCAATAGCCACGATCTGTTTTGACGGAGCATAGACTTGTAATTCGTCGAGTTGATTTTTCCAATGTGCCGTGTCAATATGCCAGGGATGAATGCCGATGGAGTACTGTACGAATGGGATCGGAGGGCAGGGGGGCGTGGTGGTTTGCACGATGGCCAGCTCCTGTTCTCCGGGATGTCGGTGGGTGTGAATATTGATATAGCGAACGGCATCCATTAGCCCGAAATTAAAGAATGTACGGACATGTTGGTCGATTAAACGTACTAAAAAAGCCCCCTGATAACAGAGGGCTTTGTTGGAGATGTTTCGTATAGGGTTTTAATAACGGTACATGTCGGTTTTGAACGGACCATGCTTTGGAATACCGAGGTATTCTGATTGGTCATCAGTGAGTTCATCGAGTTCCACGCCGATTTTGGCCAAGTGGAGGCGAGCTACCTTTTCATCCAGGTGTTTCGGCAGTACATACACTTTGTTCTCGTATTTTTCGTGGTTGGTCCACAATTCAATTTGAGCCAGTGTTTGGTTTGTGAAAGAATTGCTCATTACAAAGCTGGGGTGTCCGGTGGCGCAACCCAGATTCACCAGGCGACCTTCCGCCAAAACGATAACATCGTTACCGTCGATGGTGTACAAGTCAACTTGTGGTTTGATGGTGTTCTTGGTATGTCCGTATTCATTATTCAGCCAAGCCATATCGATTTCGATATCAAAGTGTCCGATATTACAAACGATGGCTTTGTCTTTCATCAAACGGAAGTGCTTTTCAGTAATCAGATCGCGGCAACCGCTTGCTGTCACGATGATATCTGCTTCTTTTACGGCTTCGATCATTTTTTTAACTTCAAATCCGTCCATGGCGGCCTGCAGGGCGCAGATAGGATCAATCTCGGTAACGATTACACGCGCACCGGAACCGCGAAGGCTCAATGCAGATCCTTTACCAACATCACCATAACCACCCACAACAGCCACTTTACCAGCCATCATTACGTCAGTAGCGCGGCGAATGGCATCCACTAAGGATTCTTGGCAACCGTACTTGTTATCGAATTTGGATTTGGTTACAGAGTCGTTTACGTTGATGGCCGGGATGGGCAAAGTGCCTTTCGCCATACGCTCGTACAAGCGGTGAACACCGGTAGTGGTTTCTTCGCTGAGGCCTTTGATATGTGTAATCAGCTCCGGATACTTGTCGAATACGATGTTGGTCAGGTCGCCACCATCATCCAGGATCATGTTCAACGGACGGTCTTCACTGCCAAAGAATAATGTTTGCTCGATGCACCAGTCAGCTTCTTCGATGCTCTGACCTTTCCAGGCGTATACACCAATACCGGCAGCAGCGATGGCAGCGGCGGCATGATCTTGTGTAGAGAAGATATTACAGCTGCTCCATTTAACCTCGGCCCCTAATTCAACCAGGGTTTCAATCAGTACAGCGGTTTGGATGGTCATGTGAAGACAGCCCGCAATGCGCGCTCCTTTCAGTGGCTTGGTAGCGCCATATTCTTTGCGGAGGCTCATCAAACCGGGCATTTCAGCTTCGGCTAAGCGGATTTCTTTGCGACCCCATTCAGCCAATGAAAGGTCTTTTACTTTGTGCTTCAGAGAGAAGTCAATTGAATTGAGTGTGGTAGACATACAAGTTGTTTATTGTTTTCGTAATGAATCACAAAGTTACCGATAAATCAATTTATCCTGTAAATAAATTAAAATAAAGGAAAATAATATTAAAAAAACTAAATTAGCAGGAAAAATAATTTCGGAAAATGCGCCGACGGCCAGTGTGGACAGGTCACCCCGGATCGGCAGGTGATTGCGCGTCATCAGTTCAAGCGTGCGCCGCCCGATGATCCGCTCCCCTTCGAGTTCACCGCCTGCGCGCAAGACCTCGC